>JAGIAP010000131.1 GCA_017744805.1 Chitinophagaceae bacterium
GTCACACTCCAATATCCGCTTTACCGTTACCCATATGGTGGTATCCGAAGTAGAAGGCTCTTTCAAAGCATTCGATGGCAGCTTTACAGCGGAGAAAGCAGATTTCTCCGATGCTAAGGTTAGCTTCACTGTAGATGTGAATTCCATCAATACCGACAATGAGAACAGGGACAAGCACCTGAAATCGGACGATTTCTTCAATGCAGAGAAGTTCCCCCAGATCAAATTTGAAAGCACTGCTTTCAAGCCACTTGGCGATAATAAATACAAACTGGAAGGCAATCTTACCGTTCGTGATATCACCAAGCCTGTTACTTTCGATGTAACCTATGGTGGTACTATCTCCGGCGGACGCGGCGCCAAAGCAGGTTTCAAGGCCAAAGCCACTATCGACCGCTTCGAATTCGGTCTGAAATGGAACCGTTTGACAGAAGCCGGCGGTATGACCGTTGGAAAGAATGTTGACGTTACCGTGAATATCGAGCTCAACGAAGCCAAACAATAATCCGGAATCGATCCCGGGTAATTCAGGGAGGATGCATCTCATAAACTGGTGCTTCCTCCCTTTTTTATGCGGTATCTTCGCAACTGGTTAACAAACCACCATTTATTTTTTAATATATTAGAGCCTGTTTGATGATCGCTACCATGAAAAAGTTGTTATTATCCTCTCTGATGTCCCTGACCATAGCCGCTGCGTTCAGCCAGCAGGGTTATAATATCGGTATCACTCTCAAGCCCTTTAAGAACGAAAAGATCTACCTGGGTTATTACTACGGAAAGCTGAAAGCACTGGCGGATTCTGTTGTGCTGGATGCCAATAGCAAAGGAACGTTCAATGGCAAAACTGCGCTACCCGGCGGAATTTATTTTATCGTGTCCCCTTCCAAACAGATCCTTTTTGAATTGCTGCTGGATAAGGAACAGCATTTCGCCATCGATGCGGATTCCACACAGCTCCCGTCTGGCGTGGTGTTCAAAGGTTCCAAAGACAATACTCTCTTTCAGGCCTATACGAAATTTGCCAATCAAACAGGTATGGCCATCGGAAAGGCCAATGGCGAATTGGCTACCGCCACCAATAAGAAACCGGTGGAAGAAAGGATAAAGAAGCTGAATGATCAGATGCAGCATTATCGCGATAGCCTCGTGAACAAGCATCCTGAAAGTTTACTGGCCGCCCTGCTACAGGCGATGAAAGAACCGGTGATCCCCCCGGCTGCCAAACATCCCGGCGGCAAATACGATTCCAACTACGCTTACAGGTATTTCAAGGATCATTACTGGGATGGCGTTGAATTCAATGACGACCGCCTGGTGAGGACCCCCTTCTTCGAATCCAAGCTGGATAAATATTACGATAGACTGGTTTCACCCGATCCGGACTCCATCAAACCGGAAGTGGATTATATGCTGCTATATGCCCGCTCCGGAAAAGAGATGTACAAATTCCTCCTGGTGAAATTCGTGCAACAATATATCAATCCGAAATACATGGGCCAGGATGCAGTGTTCGTGCATCTTTTCGAGAAATTCATCAATACAGGAGAAGCCGAATTCTTTACGAAGGAATACAAGGATTATATGACCAGGCGCGCCTACAGCCTGATGGCCAATCAACTGGGCCTTCCTGCCGCCAATATGAAAATGGTGGACACGGCCAATAAACCTGCCAACCTGTATGATGTGAAAGGTGAAATGACGGTGATCTGTTTTTGGGATCCCACCTGCAGCCATTGCAAGGAAGTGGTGCCCAAAGTGGATTCCATCTTCCAGGCCAAATGGAAGGCCGAGGGCATTAAGCTCTATGGTGTTATGGTAGATGGCGGCAGGGATCTCTGGACAAAGTATATTCGCGACAACAATCTGAAAGACTGGATCCACGTTTATCAGTTACCCAGTGAGGCAGAAGCTGAACAGGCCGCCGGACAAGCATCTTACCGTCAGTTGTACGATGTGTTCCAAACGCCCCTCCTCTACCTGCTGGATAAAGACAAAAGGATCGTAGCCAAAAAACTGGACTACCTCCAACTGGATGAGATCATCAATCTAAAACTTAAGAAATCAAATACCAACTGATCCAATGAGACCTTCTCCCAAAGCCCTGGCCACTGCGGCCCTCATACTGGGCAGCACTGCTACCGGATTGGCGCAAACGATCTTTACCTATGGCAAAAAACCGGTAAGCAAGGAAGAATTCCTCAGGGCCTATAACAAGAACAATACTGCCGAACAGACCTCCGATAAAGCCTATCGCGATTACCTGGAGCTGTATACAAGGTTCAAGCTGAAAGTGCAGGCAGCCTACGATCAACGCCTGGACACACTCCCCGCCCAGCTTGCCGAGCTGACCGGGTTCCGCAACCAGGTAGTGGATAATTATATGAACGATGAAGGCAGTGTAAGCGTACTCGTCAAAGAGGCTGGCGAAAGGATGAAAAAGGACATCCATGTTGCCCATATTTTTGTGGCAGTAGATGAGCATGCTTCCACCGAAGAAAAAAACAAAGCGGAAGAAAAGATCAGATCCATTTACCAACGATTGAAGAATGGGGAAGATTTTTCTCAGCTCGCCCTGCAAACTTCAGAAGACCCGGCGGTGAAGACCAATAAAGGAGATATCGGTTATATCACATCGTTGGTATTGCCCTATGTGATGGAAAGCGCTGTATACGCAACACCTCCGGGGAAATTCTCCGAACCCGTACAATCGAATATCGGCTTCCATATTTTCAAGAACCTCGGAGAGCGGCCGGCTATAGGAAAAGTGACCGTGGCCCAGATCCTGCTGGGATATCCGCCTGAAGCTACTGCGCAACAAAGAGCCGCCAGTCGCAGAAAAGCCGATTCACTCATGGTGGTGCTCAGCAATGGTGCAGACTTCCGGGAACTGGCCCTGCTCTACAGCACAGACAATACCACCTACCAGGCCGGAGGCGAGATCATGGAATTTGGCGTTGGCCGCTATGCGCCTGCATTTGAACAGGCTGCATTTGCGCTGTCGAAAGATAATGAGATCAGCCCGGTGATTGAAACAGATTACGGATACCATATCATCAAAAGGATCAAACGCAGCCCCGTTCCGGATGATCTCAACGATAAGGCTTTCCAGGAATCGCTCCGAAACCAGGTGCTTCAAAGTGATCGCATGAACGTGGCCAGGAAGATCCTGTACGATAAGATCAAAAAAGATATTTTGTACAAGGAAGCTGCCAATGTACCTATGACGAAGGTGATAGCCTTTGGCGACAGCCTCCTGCATATGCGCTCCGCAACATCTCTTGAGCTCAAAGAAAGCACGCCCCTGTTCTCCATCAGGGACAAGAACTACACGGTAAGCAACTGGAAAGAATTCCTGGAAAGCATGATGCGATTGGATAATATGCGCAACCTGCCTGTGAGCCAGTTATATGATGTGTTCAAAGAAAGAACGGCTTTCGATTTTTACCGCGATCACCTGGAAGATTACAATCCTGAATTCGCTTATCAATTGCATGAATTCAAAGAAGGGAATCTCCTCTTCGAGATCATGCAAAGAAAGATCTGGGATGTGGCCAGTGCTGATTCGACTGCCCTGCAACGTTATTACGATTCACATAAGGACAAATACTGGTGGGAAGCCAGCGCCGAGGCAGTGATCTTCACTGCCAATAGCCAGGCAGCAGCGGAAGAGGTCAGGAAAAAGATAGAAGCAGACCCCAAAGCATGGAAAACCATTTCAGAGAACAGCAATGGCAGCCTGCAGGCAGATAGCGGCAGATTTGAACTGGGACAGATACCCGTATTTGAGCGGACCAATTTTACGGATGGGCTTATTACGGCCAATGTGAAGAATGAATTGGACAATACCATCACTTTCGCATATATAATAAAGGTATACAGGGATAGAAGCCCACGGAGCTTTACCGATGCACGCGGCTTTATCGTGAATGATTACCAGGCCATGCTTGAGGAAAAATGGATCAATGAATTGAAGAAAAAATACCCTGTTAAGATCAAAGAGCAGGTGGTAGCCTCCCTTCCGAAATAATCAAAAATAGATCATTACATATAGTGCCGCGATATTATGCATAATATCGCGGCGCTTTCTTGTTTAAAAACGCTGAAATACTGTCCCAATAAGGGTTTTCCTTTCTTCATTTTATTTTCATCTGGTGTTGCTTTTTTTGTACAACCTAACTGTTTGATTAAACAGGGATCAGGGCGGGATCATATCCTGGCACAGTTTTTTTTAAGAGAAAGTTGTAATTAAATTTTAGCGTATGAAACAATTGATCATTATTGTAGCAGCTTGTGCTATCAGCATGGGCGCAATGGCACAGCAGAGCAAAGTGTTTGTAAAGGGAGGGCTGAACCTGGCCAATATCTCAAAGAATAGCAGTGGTGAAGTGGATGATGCCAATACACTAGCCAGCTTTCATGTAGGCTTTATGGCAGATCTTCCCGTTGGTCAATACTTTGCTATCCAACCTGGATTGTTGTTCACAGGTAAGGGATCCAAGATCCAGAATGGAAACCCTTCAGACAACAATTATTACAAAGCCACTACCAATCCCTTGTATATCGAGTTACCCGTGAATGCGGTGGTCAAGATCCCTCTTGAGACCAGTTCACAACTCTTTGTAGGTGCAGGCCCTTATGCAGCCATGGGTGTTGGTGGTAAAAGAAAGATCGAAGGAAAAGTACTGGGCGTTAGTTACAGCCGTAAGGACAATATCGAGTTCAGTAACGACGATCCTACCACCTTCAATAAAGAAGAAGGTGCAGGTTTAGGCATAATGCGTCGCTTCGATTTTGGTCTGAATGCTACGGCAGGTTTGATCCTGAATAAATTCCTGGTGCAAGTGAATTATGGTTGGGGCTTGACCAAGCTTCAATCAGGGGCAGACAATGGAGAAGACAATAAGAACAAGCACAGGGTGCTGAGTTTATCAGTAGGTATTGGCTTATAGAAGAACTGTAAGAAGAAATTGAAGAACCAACATTCAAAAGCAAAGGCTTCTACCGGTGAAGGGAAGGATACCCCCGTACGGTAGAAGCCTTTCTGTTATTAGTATCTTTTTAGAGCAATTCTTTCACTGCATTGTAGATCACTTTCGGTTTACCGAGGGTGTAATAGTGAAGCACGGGAACCCCGGCGGCTTTCAGTTCTTTTGATTGTTGCAGCAGCCATTCCGTACCTACCTGTTCTACTTCCAGATCGGTTTTGCATTTCATGATCTCATTGCTGAATTCCGTAGGGATATCAACATGGAAAGTACGTGGGATCACGCTCAGTTGCTTCTTGCTGGTAATGGGTTTCAGTCCGGGAATGATAGGGATCTCGATACCCGCATCGCGGCAGCTTTTTACAAACTGGAAATATTTCTGGTTGTCGAAGAACATCTGTGTAACCACATATTCAGCGCCTGCTTCTACCTTGGCTTTGAGGTAGGCCATATCGGTTTGCAGATTGGGGGCTTCGAAATGTTTTTCGGGATACCCCGCCACGCCGATACAGAAATTGGTGCGGAACCCATCACGGATATCTTCTTCCAGGTAGATGCCGTTATTGAGGTTCATCACCTGTTTCAGCAGGTCCAGGGCATAGCGGTTGCCACCGATCTCGGGCTCGAAGGTGGTCTCATTCCTGGCAGCATCGCCGCGGAGAACCAGCACATTATCTACTCCAATGAAATTGAGATCGATGAGGGCGTCCTCTGTTTCACGTTTGTTGAAACCGCCACAGATCAGGTGCGGAACGGCATCCACCTTGTAATGGTTCATGATGGCGGCGCAGATGCCTACGGTGCCCGGACGTTTACGCACTTCTACCTTATCGAAAGTGCCATCGGCCTTTTTCTTGAATACATGCTCGCTCCTGTGATAAGTAACATTGATGTATGCAGGCTTGAACTCCATCAGGGGATCCAGGTGGTCATAGATGGAATTGATGGTCTTTCCCTTTAACGGGGGAAGGATCTCAAAAGAAATGAGGGTCTGTTTGGCCTGTTTGATATGATCAATTACTTTCATGAGTGGTTAATTGGCTTGCAAACATATGATAGGAATTCCGGATAGCAAATACCTGTTAAATTCCCGTATACTAAAGGTATTTGCAATGGGATGAGTATTTTTGTACAAATAAGTAACACTTGATCAGCGAAATTCACACTAAAGACCTGGTAAAGATATATGGTGGCCGTACCGTAGTGAACCATGTATCCGTACAAGTAAAACAGGGAGAGATCGTAGGCCTTTTGGGGCCCAATGGCGCCGGTAAAACAACCACTTTCTACATGGTGGTAGGTTTGATCAAGCCCGATGAGGGCGAGGTATACCTCGATAATGAAGAGATCACCAAACTGCCCATGTACAAACGGGCGCAGTTGGGGATCGGTTACCTGCCACAGGAGGCCTCCGTATTCCGCAAGCTGAGTGTGGAAGACAATATCAAGGCCGTTCTGGAAATGACGAAGCTCACAAAGGCCCAACAGCGTGAAAAACTGGAAAGCCTGCTGGATGAGTTCCGTCTCCATCACGTACGGAAAAACAATGGTGATAGCCTCTCCGGTGGGGAAAGAAGAAGAACTGAGATCGCCCGTGCCCTGGCGGTAGACCCCAAGTTCATCCTGTTGGATGAGCCCTTTGCAGGCGTTGACCCCATTGCCGTGGAAGATATCCAGGGAGTGGTGGCCCGCCTGAAATACAAGAATATCGGTATCCTCATCACTGACCATAACGTAAACGAGACCCTCAGTATCTGTGACCGCGCTTACCTGCTCATCGATGGTAAGATCTTCAAGCATGGAACTGCGGAAGAACTGGCGGAAGACGAACAGGTCCGTCGTCTCTATCTTGGAAGGAACTTCGAGCTTAAGCGTAAGGACTACCTGCACGAAGAAGCGCTCAGGTCGCTGGTTGGCGATAAGAAAGAATAACCGCATCGCTGAAACTTCCCTGTCAAGTCCTGTAAATTCTTTATTTTGCCGATGGTGAAACTATTGTCGCCTGCTATATCATCGTTGGCCCGCTTGAGATTGTGGCGTATTGAAGGATGGAAAACCCATCCGCAGGATGCGCAAAGGGAAGTATTGCAGGATCTGGTCACTGCAGCACAATACACCGAATTCGGAAAGAAATACAATTTCTCTACCCTCTTCAATATTCGCTCCTTCAAACAAACAGTGCCCATTCATGAATACGAGGATATGAAGCCTTATATCCACCGGATCATGGAAGGAGAACAGAATATCCTCTGGAACACGCCCATCTACTGGTTTGCCAAAAGCAGCGGCACCACATCGGACAAAAGCAAATTCATTCCCGTTAGTGATGAAAGCCTTGAAGACTGCCATTATAAAGCAGCCAAGGATGTGCTCACGATGTACTACCAATACAATCCGGAATCGGACCTGCTTACGGGCAAGGGGCTGGTTTTGGGGGGAAGCCATACCATCAATCCCATGAATGAGGAAGCGCAGTATGGCGATCTCAGTGCCGTATTGTTGCAGAACTCTCCTTTCTGGGGTAACTGGTTGCGCACGCCGGACCTCAGTATTGCTTTGATGGACGAATGGGAGAGCAAGATCGAAATGCTGGCCCAGAGCACCATTCGGGAGAATGTGACCTCGATTTCGGGCGTGCCCACCTGGACGCTGGTTCTGTTCCGCAGGATACTCGAGATCACTGGTAAGCAATCCATCGCGGAGGTATGGCCCAATCTTGAATTGTATATGCATGGCGGTGTTTCATTCACCCCATACCGCGAACAATTCCATAAGCTCATCGGTAAGCAGATCAATTACCTTGAAATGTACAATGCCAGCGAAGGCTTCTTTGCGGCACAAGATATTCCCGGCGAAGAAGGGATGTTGCTGTTTGTAGACCATGGCATCTTCATGGAGTTCATGCCTATCGATGAATATGGAAAGCAATTCCCGGATACCATCGGCCTCAGTGAAGTGGAACTGGGAAAGAATTATGCTCTTGTCATCAGCACCAATGGCGGGCTCTGGCGATACCTGCTGGGCGATACCGTCCAGTTCACTTCCCTGGATCCATTCCGCATCAAGGTGAGCGGAAGACTGAAGCATTATATGAATGCCTTCGGTGAAGAAGTGATCGTAGACAATACCGATAAAGCCATTGCCGCTGCTTCAGCAGCCACCGGCGCAGTGGTGAACGATTATACTGCGGCCCCTGTTTACTTCAGCGAAGGCAGCAACGGGGCGCATGAATGGTTGATCGAATTTGAGAAGCAACCTGCTGACCTGGCTGCATTCACCAGGGAGCTGGATGCCACCCTCAAATCCCTCAACAGCGATTATGAAGCCAAGCGCCACAAGGATATTGCACTGCGTATGCCCGTATTGCATTCCCTTCCCAAAGGGATTTTCAGTCAATGGCTCAAGAGCCGTGGTAAGCTGGGCGGCCAGCACAAAGTACCGCGACTGAGCAATGAGCGCACACACCTGGAAGAGATCAAAAAGATTGCCGGGATCGATTGAGCCGGCAGGGTGCTACGTAGCTCGCCTCCCGGCGAGCGTCGGACAGGTCTCCGCAACTGCAAACAATAATTAAAATCTCTCTCGTATTGCATAAATTCACTTTATTTGTGCTCGTTTTATAAAAATTCAACCAACCATGAAATTACTCGACAACAAGGTTGCCATTGTAACTGGCGCGGCCCGCGGTATCGGTGAAGCGATTGCGGTAAAACTGGCCGAACATGGTGCATCTATCGCTTTCACTTATGTGAGCGACAGTAGTGCAGACAAAGCAGCCGCTCTCCAACAGAAACTCGAATCCCTGGGCGTAAAAGCCAAAGCCTATAAAAGCAATGCCGGTGATTTTGCAGCCAGCGAACAATTTGTGAACGATGTAGTGAAAGAGTTCGGCACCATCGATGTTTGTGTGAACAACGCAGGGATCTCCAAAGACAATCTCCTGCTCCGCATGACACCCGAGCAGTGGGACGATGTAATGAATATCAACCTCAAGAGCGTTTACAATATCACCAAGCAGGTGATCCGCCCCATGATGAAAGCCAAAAAAGGCAGTATCATCAATATGAGCTCC
This sequence comes from Chitinophagaceae bacterium, assembly GCA_017744805.1. Classification (GTDB taxonomy): domain Bacteria; phylum Bacteroidota; class Bacteroidia; order Chitinophagales; family Chitinophagaceae; genus Pseudobacter. Next base: position 9,061 of record JAGIAP010000131.1, read on the forward strand.
ATCATTGGTATCCGCGGAAATGCAGGCCAGAGCAGCTATGCAGCCAGCAAGGCCGGTATCATCGGGTTCACGAAATCCATTGCGCATGAGCTCGGTAGCAGGAATATCCGCTGCAATGCCATCGCTCCTGGTTTCATAGAGACCGATATGACTCATTATCTCCAGGATGGGGACGCCAGCAAAGCATTCCTGGAAAAGATCCCTCTCGGCCGTTTCGGAAGTGGTGAAGAAATAGCTAACACCACCTTGTTCCTGGCATCGGATATGAGCACGTATATCACGGGCCAGGTATTGAGTGTTTGCGGAGGATTGAATATTTAAGATTAGCAGTAGAAATATTTACAAGCCTGGTTTTCGGACCAGGCTTTTTTGTTGGGGTGGATAATTTGCCGGGATGGGCTCACCAGGTGAGTGACACTATTCAGTAGCATACTTGTAACTGTTGCAGCGCTGTAATGAGGCTGTAGAGTGATTGTATTGTAACAATAGTAGCACTTTCAAGGTGGAGATGAGTTGGACTTGGTCTGAAGGTAATTTGGACTTGAATGGCTGGCGAATGCGCTAAAATATACAGCCCGCCTAAGCGGGCCGTATATTTTTTGTTGGGGATCCGGCCTTTGGGCCGGGCCCTGTTTAATTCTGATAGAGCTGGTTTTCTAACTTTCAGCACCTGGGGCTATCCCCACTACGAGCGTATAAATTAGAAGGGTTGCCTGCTATATCCATTATTTTTTCGCTTTTGCTTTGAATTCCTGGATGGCATTGCGGGTAAAGCTGCTCAGCACCAGTTCCCCGCTGATCTTCGCTCTTTCGATCAGCAGATGGTCCCAGTTCTCGGTCCCTTTCCACAATACCTTCTTCAGCTCATGCATGGCTTGCGGGCTGGAATGAGCAAGGGTATGCGAAAGCCGGGAGATAGACTCATCCATATCGGTTACGCTGTTATGCAGTTCGGCAAAAAGCCCTTTTCTGCGGGCCCAGTCTGCATTACGCCACATGGTAGCGTCGATGGCCAGATGGGCGAACCCTGCTGTACCGATCTTCCTTTCTACCGCTGGCCCCACCACAAATGGTCCGATGCCTACAGCCAGTTCGCTCAGTTTTACATCGGCTCCTTCCATGGCAATGGCATAATCCGCAGCAGCGGCAATGCCTACGCCACCACCCACACATTTGCCATGGATACGGGCAATGATGAACTGCGGACATTTTCTCATGGCATTGATCACATGGGCAAAGCCACTGAAGAATTCCAGTCCCTGCTCTTTATTCTGAATGGCTACCAGCTCATCAAAGGAGGCGCCGGCGCAGAAGGCTTTTTCGCCGGCGGAGCGGAGAATGATCACTTTGGTATCGCTCTCATTGCCTGCCCCATGAATGGTATGCGCCAGTTCTTCCAGTAATTTACCCGGCAATGAATTGCTCTGTGGGTGGAAGAACTCGATGGTTGTAATGCCATTATGCGTTTCGGCCTTTACATGGCCTTGCTGAATTTCCTTGATCATAGATAAATGTTTTTTGAATTAGCCCTGATCTTTCTTTCTTACCATCGTTAAGATGGTGGCAACGGCAACGGGCTCTCCCAGTTGATCGGTCACTTCTACCAGCCATTTAACGATACCTTTTGCAATATCCTCTTCTCCTTTCTTTTCCTGCTCCGATTTTTCTTTACAGGTGAGTTGAACACCGATGGTGGTTCCTGCATACACGGGCTTGAGGAACCGACATTCTTCCAGTCCATAATTGAGCATTACAGGCCCTTTCTTCGCATCTACAAATAAACCGGCAGCAGCACTGAGGATGAAATATCCGTGTGCAACAGGCTTTTCAAAAATGGTGCCTTCCAGTGAGGTATGATCTGTATGCGCGTAGAAATGATCCCAGCTTACATTGGCGAAGTTCACGATATCCGCTTCTGTAACTGTTCTTTTATGTGTATGCAGGCTATCACCGATCTGCAGCTCTTCGAAATATTTTCTGAAAGGATGTTTTTCATCTTCATGGGTAGCGCCACCTTGCTGATATACATTGGTGATGGCGGTGATGGCCGAAGGTGAGCCCTGGATGGCCGTTCTTTGCATATAATGTTTCACGCCCCTTACACCGCCCATCTCTTCGCCGCCACCGGCGCGACCGGGGCCGCCATGCACCAGCATAGGTAACGGTGATCCATGACCGGTACTTTCTTTTGCGTCCTCGCGGTTCAGCACCAGGATACGACCGTGATGAGAAGCTGCTCCCAGTACAAAATCGCGCGCGATCTTGTTATCGGCAGTGACCATCGAACAAACCAGCGAACCCTTCCCTTTCTTGGCGAGAACGGTGGCTTCTTCCAGTGATTTGTAAGGCATGATGGTGCTTACTGGCCCGAAAGCCTCCACCTCATGTACTTCTTTGGACTCGAACGGTTTCTGATTGAGCAATAACAAGGGGCTCATGAAAGCGCCCTTCTTTGCATCTGCATCTATTACCTCCACACTGTCCAGAGAGCCATACACGATGGATGAGGATGCGAGCAGTTTTTGAACCTGCGCCATCACTTCCTCGCGCTGACTTTGGCCGGCCAGTGATCCCATACGCACTTTCTCGTTTTCCGGATTTCCGATAGTGGTTTGGCTGAGCGCTTTGCCCACAGCCTTCCACACATCTTCCATTTTATTCTCAGGAACAAAAATGCGGCGGATGGCTGTACATTTTTGTCCGGCTTTGGTGGTCATTTCTTTTCTTACCTCTTTCACAAAGATGTCCCACTCGGGCATATCTGGCGTAACATCTTCCCCCAGAACGATACAGTTGAGGGAGTCGGCTTCCATGGTGAAAGGCACATTCTCGGCAAGGATGCGGGGATGTGATTTCAGCATCTTGCCGGTAGACGCAGAACCGGTGAAAGTGATCACGTCCTGTTCTGTTACATGATCCAGCAGGTCACCAGCGGAGCCAACCAGTAACTGGAGGGCGCCTTCGGGAAGGATGCCGGAAGCGATGATCTTCTTCACCACTGCCTCTGTGAGATAGGAGGTAACGGTGGCAGGTTTTACGATGGCCGGCATACCAGCCAGCAGGTTCACCGCGATCTTTTCCAGCATGCCCCATACCGGGAAGTTGAAGGCATTGATATGAATGGCTACGCCTTCCTTGGGCACCAGGATATGGTGGCCCATGAAACTGCCGGTTTTGCTGAGCGGGATCGGGTCTCCGTCAACAGCAAATGTTTCATTGGGGAATTTTCTGCGAAGGGATGCATAGGAAAAAAGGTTTCCGATACCCCCTTCAATATCCACCCAGCTATCGGCCTTAGTGGCGCCGGTCTGGTAGCTGAGCTGGTAGAATTCGGGTAAATGTTCACGGAGCATCAGCGCGAGTGACTTGAGCATCAATCCTCTTTCATGAAAAGTCATTTTCCGAAGGGCGGGATTGCCTTTTGATCTGCCGTATTCGAGCACTGAACCGAAATCGAGCCCTTTTGTAGAAGTGGTGCCTAACGGGGCGCCTGTAACTGCATTGTATAATGTTTGTCCTTCTCCATCGCCGGGGATCCATTTTCCGGTCACGTAGTTTTCAAGTGTTATCATATAGCAAGTTAATATCACGAAAATACTGCAAAGCAATAAATCGGGCCTGATTTATCATTTTTATTAACAGGAATGTATTTTTGCCCGGAACGGCGGAAACTGGTAGCCATCCGCTGTGTAAAAAACACAAAGTATGATAAAAACAATTGCTTCGCTGACGGTGATCAGCATGATGGTGTGGGCCTGTAACAATGGGCAGGACAAAGCTGCTGAAAGAAAAGATGGTTACAGTGCAGAACCGAAAACGGAAACAGACTCGCTCTACAAAGCAGTAATGGATGGGCATGATATTGGTATGGCAAAAATGAGCGCGCTGAAGAAATATAACGGAGCGGCGCAAGCGAAAATAGACAGCGTTCAGAAACTCCCTGCCAACAAACAGGACAAAACTTACCTGCAGGAAGTGATGACACTGCAACAACAGTTGGTGAATGCAGAGAACGGCATGAACGAGTGGATGGGTGGCTTCAACCTGGATTCAACAAAAAGCATCGGGTATCTCAAAAGCGAGTTACAGAAAGTGACGATAGTACGGGATAATATCCTCAGTAGTTTGAGCAAAGCGGATTCACTGTTGAAGAAATAGAAAGAACTGATAGAAAAAAAAGCCTGCATCCTTACCGGTGCAGGCTTTAATATTTTGAAAAGATGATTGATCAGGAATGGATCAGCCCGAATTGTTTCAGGTGGTGTTGTGCGTGCTTGTACAATAACTGTACCTGCTCTTCGAAATCGAGATTACCGAAAGCGGGGTTTTCGATCCGTAGGCCGGGCGTGGCTTCAAACACTTCGAAGAAGTGATCCAGCTCTTTCTGTACGGCTTCGATGGCCTGCTGCATGGTATTGTATTCTTCCGGCCTGGGCTCTTCGGGAAGCAATGGGTTGATGGTATTCTCTCTGAAAGGTTTATCGGTCAGCAGCCAGGCATGGGCTTTTTCCACTCTTTCCTTATCTGGCAGGGCAGGCTGATGGAGGCGGCCATTGGCCACTTTCAGCATTTCTGCCATATGCTCCACCATTTGTTGTCCATTCATCTTACCCCATGCGCCTTTGGCATCAGGCGCCAGGTGCTTGAGTTTGAAAACAAATTCATTCTTCAGGAAATTCACTTTCTGCTGGTTCATACTTTACTTATTTAGAGATGGGCATAATAGCACAATTTACAGAAAAATTGGTGTCAGCATGTCAGAAAACCGGATTGGTGCAGCATTTGTGCCTGTGTCCTTATGGAAAACGACTATCCTCTACAATTGGTTCAGCATGCTGACCAGGGTTTGCTGGATGCTTATTCCGGCACCATAACCCGAGTGGTGCACGAAACCGCAGAGTCGGTGGTGCACATCGAAGTGATCAAAAGGATCACGGATCCCAGGACCCGCCAGCAGCGCGATGCGCCGGGCAGCGGCTCGGGGTTCATCATTTCTTCCGACGGCTTTATTGTTACCAATAATCATGTGATCGAACAGGCAAAGGACATCAGGGTGTCACTCTCTGATGGAAGGAAAGTGGTGGCCGAACTAAAGGGCACCGATCCTTCCACGGATATCGCCGTTTTGAAGATCTATGAGAATAACCTGAAGGCGCTGGCATTTGCGGATTCTTCAAGTTTACAACCTGGCCAGATTGCCGTGGCTATCGGCAATCCGCTCGGATTGCAGCATACCGTAACGGCAGGAGTGGTGAGTGCGTTGGGCAGAACGCTTCGCGCCAGTAATGGCAGGCTGATCGATGATGTGATACAGACCGATGCCAGTCTCAATCCCTGTAACTCAGGCGG
>JAGIAP010000132.1 GCA_017744805.1 Chitinophagaceae bacterium
GTACTGGTTCTGAGGCTCTTTTCCTTTTACCGATCACACCTGCCAGGCCGATGCTGTGGAAGAAATGGTAGTTGGCAGATTCAGTAACGGGTATGCGGTACTGTGAGTTCACGATCAGGAATGCCTCGTTCAGGATATTGAACTGAAGGCCTACGCCTGCGGGTATGAATGCGCCAAAAGTGCCTTTGTACATGGAAGCGCCCACGCCCATCTGGAGATAGGGAGAAACCACATATTTATTGGAGAACATCTTGGCACGTACGGAGGCGTCGGCTTCCAGCAGGAAATTATCCTTTCCGTAAGTAGTTCCGTCTTTCTTGATATAGTCCAGGAAGGAACCTGCGAGCGTGGTAGAGAAATCGAAGGTCTTGTTGAGGCCATTGATATAATTGATGGCAAGACCGGGGCTCATGTCTTTGATCTTTCCGAATTTCTTATCTCTCAGCGCAGCTCCCAGGGAAGTGCTCCTGATATACTGAGCGGATTTGAAATCATTGAAAAAGAAGTGAACGCCAAGAGTGGGGTTCTGGATATAATCATCGTCCTGGCCAAAAGCGATCTGATGAAGGGTGAGGAGTAAGAAAAGGTGTAGTAGGATTTTCTTCATAACGAGACTGTTTTGTGATCGTATTGAGCAAAAATAATCGGGTACCCATTAAAATGAAAAATAATTTATTAACCGCGGTTAATAATTAACGTTCAGGTAAAGCTTGCTCACGGATACAACAAAACGAGTTACGGTTGAGCGGGCTGTTCCATAAGATTCAACTCAACCGGTTTGGTTTTACCAAGGTACTCCACTTTCACACGCGTCAGTCCATGCCCGGTATACCCGAGTGTTTTAGCCGCTGCGTGGCTCAGGTCTATGAGCCGTTTGTTCAACGGATGCATTCGGTCTGTGATCCTAAGGATCACGCTTCGGTTATTCCGGATATTGGTAACGCGGACCCAACAGTTAAGGGGAAGCGTATTGCAGGCTGCTGTCAATTTTTTTTGGCTGAAGATCTCGCCATTGGCCGTTTTGCGGCCCTCGAACTTATTGTGATAGAAACTGGCTACACCATATTGGACCTTGGGAACTTTTTTCTTGCTGGTCATGTGAACGCTGTCCGCAACAACTGCCTGGGCTTTGACGATGGCAGGGGTCAAAATACATAAGACAACGTAAATGGCCCATTTTTTCATAGATAGGGATTTTATTGGATAGCCTTGTCTGCAAAGTACCTTTCCTTCAGGATCTTGTCTTCTCCATAAATATCTTCATAAATTCTCAATTTTCCATCTTTTCCCTCGCAGGAAAAATAACGGATATAGATAGGTACTCTTTTGAATCCGGTCACCCAATGTTTCTCTTCACGTTTGATCCATGCCCTCAGCGTATCGGGGTGGTATTTGGCCGTATCATTCCTTACCAGGAAATCGGCCAGTTTCATGAACTCTTTCACTCTCACACAGCCATGGCTCATGGCGCGGTTACTGCGGCTGAACAACCAGCGTGCATTGGTGTCGTGCAGGTATACATCGTATTTGTTCGGGAAATTGAACTTGAGTACACCCAGCGAATTGTCATCTCCCTGCCGCTGCTTGATCAGGTAAGGGAAATTGCCCTTGCCCAGCTCCGCCCAGTTGATGGAATGCGGATCGATGATACTATCATTACGGTCCACCACCATCAGGTTCTCCTTATTGAGATAATTCACATCCCGCTTGATCTTCGGCAACATTTCCTTATAGATGATACTGTAAGGGACTGTCCACTGGGGATAAGTGAGAAAATTACTCACGGCAGAGGTCAGCAACGGCGTCCTGGTCTTTGGCTGCCCCACAATAACGCGGGATTCGAGTGCAATAGTATCTGCATCGTGTACCTGGAGATAAAAACCAGGCAGGTTTACCCAGATATAGGTCTCGGGAAAACTATCCCTGGACATCTTATAACGGTCAAGCGTAATGGCTACGCGCTTGAATTTTTCCCAATTGGTATAGTTGAGCGAAGCCACTGTATTCTCATTGGGGCGGCCGGTGGGCTTCAATCCTTTTTTTGTCTGGTATTCCATCAATACCTGTCTCCAGGTGGCGGTATCCACCGGATCGGTAGCAGAAGGCAGGAGATCATCTTCATACAATCGTCTCTGGAGATTCTTGTAAAACCCAACACTGTCCTTCAACGGATAAGTATAGCTGAGTGGGGTATATCTTTTGAATGGCCCGATGGAATCCAGGAAGGACTTCAGTCCCTGTTTCAGGTCTGCATACCCCTGGTAAGCAGGCTCGAGACTTTGGAGGGTTCCATTTACATTGCGCGACTGCCGCAACTGTTCCAATACACGGGGATAGTATTCTGGCCCGAGCGCTGAATCCGTACGGATATAGAGGCTATCATATTTGAAATGTCCCTGCTTCAAATGACGGGCTACCTGCAGGAATGCATCGGTCATCATCAGTTCTGCGCGGCTCCAGAGTGCTGCATTCTTGCGGGATGAGGAATCATGACCGATCTGATCACGGATACTGCTCAAAGCACGGTAATGATAATCGGAAGGGAAAAGGCCGTATTCTTTAGAATTGGCGATGAAGCGGAAGAAATTCTCACCAATGGCATTCCATTGTTCCTGTGTGCACCAGATGGGCTGGTGATTGCTCCGAACGTATGCATCGTTCACCATCGTATCATCTGCCAGTACAACAGTATCGTTCAACCTGCCCTTGTTCTCGAGCATATAGGTCAGTGCCGATTTGATATTCTCACTTACCCGTACTTCGAACTTTTCGGGTTGTTCAACAATATCATTCTCTTTCGGCTTCTCACTGTTATTACAAGCTGTAATGGTGACAAAAAGAACGAAAATGCAACCAGTAACACCTGCATTCAAATGCTTATTCATGTATTTTCCTTATTGTTCCGGAATTATATTGTAGTCCCTTTCTCTATGATGTAATTCATCATCACCCAGTTGCAATGCTGTACAAAATACTATTTCACCGCAATATTCCCAAAGTCCTCCTATTATTTCTTGCCTTACAGCAGGCCGCCACTGCCCAACAAACTGTCATCAGCCGTTACGGGGTACCGGTTATAATGCAGAAATCGCAGTATGAAACGGGTGTTGAAAAAGATTCCCTGCATAGGATGGTTGAACTCAGAAAAGTGGTCCCAGGCATCGTGTATGATCTCCGGTACGGCACAAAGAACAATTTCACGCACCGGCGAATGTATCCCAAAAATACAAATTCTGCTTATCTCAGGTTACCCGCCGCCATGGGACTTCAAAAAATACAGTACGAATTGAATGCCAAAGGTTACGGATTGAAAATTTTTGACGCTTACCGGCCTTATTTAACAGATTCCGCCCATCACGATTTTACCCAGTCGCCACGGTCTGTGCTGGATAATCGTCAATTATTCAAAGCCATCATGGAAAAGTACGGATTCAGGGCCCTGGAAACGGAGTGGTGGCATTATTACCGGCCCAATAACAGGGACTATGAGGTGCTCGATATTCCCTTCAACAAACTGAAATGATCTCAGAGCTTGTCTGCAGCGATCACGGCATCTGTATTGATGGGGCCATACACATGCGGATAAGTGGCCGCATTGGTGGGGCTCCATTCATAAATGAGCTGGCTTTTCAATTTTGATGTATCGATGCTCAACTTCAGCAATTGCTTTTTTCCCTCGAAATAACGGTGAAGCACATCCGGGATCTGATCTCCCTGGCAGCAATGGATAAATCCTTCCTCTTTCAATGATGGTGCTTCATAATGGCCTGCCGTCTTTGCAGCGGCCCATTCTGGTTCTGTAGTGATATGGAATATTACAGGCATAGGTTTTTATAATACACGTTTGATATGTTGTTCCAATAGTAAGAGATCGGCCAGCACAATAGCGGTGACAGCTTCCAGCACAACGGGCACACGCAGGGCAATGCAAAGATCATGGCGTCCCTTGACGGAGAAGGTCTCTGTTTGTCCTGTTTCCCAGTTGAAGGTTTGTTGTTCTTTAGGTGTACTGGAGGTTGGTTTGATAGCGATGCGGAATACCAGTTCATTACCGTTGGTGATACCGCCAACAACACCACCTGCATGATTGGTGGCAGTATGGCCTTGCATGTCCAGGATAGCATCGTTGTGATCGCTGCCGAACATACGGGCAGCGGCAAAACCAGTCCCGAACTCGATACCGCGCACGGCGGGGATCGCAAATACGGCATGGCTCAGCAGGGATTCCGCTGAATCGAAGAAAGGCTCTCCCAGCCCAACGGGCAGTCCGCTTACACGGCATTCCACAATCCCACCGATACTGTCCTTGGCATCGATGGCGCGTTGCAGGCCTTTATCCAGGTCAGTTTCCCCTCCTATTTCCAAGATGGTCGCTTCAATTTTTACATTGGCAGTAGCGGCCAGTTTTTTGGCGATCACACCGGCAGCCACCAGGCAAACGGTAAGCCTGCCGCTGAAATGCCCGCCACCCCTGAAGTCTTCGAAGCCGCCGAATTTCTGGTGCGCCACCCAATCCGCATGGCCGGGGCGGGGCACAGAACGTTGCTTCTCATAATCACCACTACGCGTGTTCTTGTTATCGAACAGGATGGTCATGGGCGCACCGGTACTCTTATCATTGAAAAGACCTGTTTTGAAAACGGGCAGGTCATCTTCCTTGCGTGGTGTGGTCCCCTTCTGCATTCCACCTTTCCTGCGCTCGATATCCGTCACAAAATCTTCAGCAGTGAGTGAAAGGCCCGCGGGGCAACCATCGATATTGACGCCCACACTTTCTCCATGCGATTCGCCAAAGATGGTGACCCTGAATAATCTTCCAAATGCGTTCATAATATTGTCAGTTCATGATTGTAAAGATACGATGGCGCCCAGTTGTTGCAGGTGCGCATAAAAATCGGGATAGGATTTGTTGATAGCGTCTGCTGATCCGATGGTCACAGCGGATGATGCTTTCAGGCCGGCTACTGCACAAGCCATCGCAATACGATGATCGTGATGCGAATAAGTGGTAGCGCCATGCAATCCTTGTCCCCCATGAATGATCATGAGATCATCCTGCAGATCTATCTGCACACCCAGCTTACCGAATTCTTCCTGCAGGGTAAGTGCACGGTTGCTTTCCTTGTGTGTGAGGCGTTGTGCGCCCTCGATCACGGTCTTGCCATCGCAGTAAGCAGCCAGTGCCACCAATGGAGGGAAAAGATCAGGGCATTCGGTGGCATTGAAGTGAAATGCTTTCAATGGTGCAGGGCCGATTTCGATCTTGTCTGTCTGCACACTGATCCTTGCCCCACTGCTCATCAGGGCCTGCAATACGGCGCGGTCTGCCTGCGTGGAAAAAACATCCAGGCCTTTCACGGTGATATCCCCTGCAATGGCGCCAGCTACCAGCAGGAAAGCGGCTCCGCTCCAATCCCCTTCCACCGTGTATTCCAGCTCTCCGGTCTTTGGTTGGGATGCATTGGCAGGAAAATAAAAAGATCCATAATTCCTGTTTTCCACTTTCCATCCAAAGTCTTCCATCACCTTCAACGTAAGGTCGATATAGGGTTTGGATTTGAGATCGGTAACGGTGAGCGCTACGTCGGCGGCACCCGCTGCGGCGTAAGCCATCAGCAGCCCTGTGAGGAACTGTGAGCTCAACGAGCCGTCAACTGTAATGGGCGCGGGCTTCAGCGGCCCTTTGATCACGAGCGGTAACTTTCCATTATTGGATTGAATATTTACACTTACCTGTGGCAACACGGTATCAAAAAAATCCATCGGTCTTGTTACGAGGCTGCCGGATCCGTTGATGGTGATGGTTTTATCGGCCAGTGAAATGATGGGCGTGAACATACGGATACCCAGTCCGCTTTCCCCGCAATTCACCTCATCCTTTACAGGTTGAACACCGTTACTGGTTACCCGTAAGCTACCATCAGCCTGCAATTCCGGCTTTGCACCCAATGCCGTGATCACGCCAATGGCGGCCTGATCATCATTTGAATGACCAGGATTATGAATGATAGTGGTACCCTTTCTCAATAAAGCGGCTGCGCATGCCCGTTGCATGGAGCTTTTGCTGGCAGGGGCCAGGATATTTCCTTTGATGCCGGAAGGCTGTACTATTGCGATCATGCCGGTAATTCCTGGATTAATGTTTGCAATTGATTCATAGGGATCTGTTTAACGATCCCCTTTCCTATCTTTTCCAGCAACACATAGTTCATACTTGCTCTTTCCTTCTTCTTGTCTTTCTGCAATACTTCAAAAGCTGCGTTGTGATCATATTCAGCATAAGTGGGAAGTCCATACTGGCTCAATACGCGCACTACCCGCTCTGTGTCTTTGAAACCAACGAGTGAGGCAGACAAATGACAGGCAGAGGTCATACCGATGGAGATGGCCTGTCCATGAGAAAGCTCGTACATATTCTCGATGGCATGACCAAGGGTATGTCCGAAGTTCAACAGGCGGCGCTCACCTTGCTCGAACTCATCCGTGGTTACCACTTTCGATTTGAGCATGGCATTGCGCATGATGAGTTTTCCCAATGCAGTTTTATCCTTTTTGTAGAAGGAGAGCTTTTTGCTTTCCAGCTCTTTGAACATGCGAAGATCCTTGATACAGCTATGTTTGATGATCTCGGCAAACCCATTGATCCATTCTGTTTCAGGCAGTGTTTTCAGGAGGCTGTAATCATAGAGCAGGAAATCCGGTTGACGGATGGTGCCGGCGAGGTTCTTGTAAATGCCAACGTCCACGCCGTTCTTTCCACCGATGGCAGCATCCACCATGGCGAGGACCGTGGAGGGAACAAAGCCGCAACGGATGCCACGCATATAGATGGCCGCTACATAGCCGGTGATATCGGTGATCACGCCGCCGCCGATGCCCACCAGGGTGGTCTTGCGGTCAGCGCCAGATTCAATCAGTTCCTCTATGATGCTGTCAACCGTGGCCTGCACTTTGAAGGCTTCGCCCGGCTTGAGCACGATACAGTTCCAGCCTTTGAATTTCTTAGCCTGTGCCTCGTATATATTCTCATCGGTGATCAGTATGGTATGCTCTTTCCCTACCAGTTTTTCCAGCAAGGAGAAGTCAGCATCGAAGTAGTAATCAACTTTCTTTGATGAGAACTGACATGATTTTTTTTGCATGCTATAGTTGTACTTTATCGAAAACTTCCAGTTCGCTTTCCAGCGATTTCGTCTTATGGTATTCTTCCTGCTTGCCGATGAAATCCGCTACCTGTTTGATCCCTGAGGGGCTTACCGAGTAAGCGGCGAAGCTGTCTTCCCACTCAAAAGGTTCGGTGAGCAGATTGGAGTTGTTGATCCAGTTGGCTGCTTCCGATTTGAGGGCTTTCATTACCTGCAGGAGATTTTGTGCGGGATGCAATTGCAGCAGCAAGTGCATATGGTCTTCCACGCCATTCACGGCCACTACTTTGGTCCCTTTTTCCGAGGCGTCTCGTTGCAGGTGTGCAAACAGAACAGTACGGATGGGTTTCTTCAGTAAGGGCTTTCGTTCGTGAACGGTTACGAACACATGAACAAAGAGCCAGATCTTATGGTTGTTGGTGGCCACTAACTGTTCATGATCTTGTTCTGGTGGTTGATACTTTCCATGTGCACAGCGTCGAAATACTTTGTGATGAATTCCTTGCTGAGGCCGATCTTATCGCCTTGTTTGAAAGCGCGCTCCAGGATCTCGTTCCAGCGGTTGGTTTGCAGGATGGTGATCTCATTGTTCTTTTTGTAAAGACCAATTTGTTCCGCCACTTTCATACGCTGACCGAGGATCTGCATCAGTTCATCATCCAGGTGGTTGATCTGCTGACGGAGTTTCTCCAGGGCTGCATGGAATTCTTCGGAGCTGGTGTCTTCTTTTCTCCAAACGATCTCATCCAGCATTTCGGCGAGGCGTTCGGGGGTTACCTGTTGCTTGGCGTCGCTCCAGGCTTTATCGGGGTCGATATGTGATTCGATGATGAATCCGTCATAATCCAGGTTAACGGCTTTCTGCATCACGTCCAGGAGTATATCCCTTCTTCCGCAGATATGGGAAGGGTCGTTGATGAAGGGGAGCTCAGGATTGCGGCGTTTCATCTCGATGGCGAGGTGCCACATGGGAGCATTGCGGTATTCTGAGTTGCCGTATGCGCTGAAGCCGCGGTGGATCAGACCGATCTGGTCGATACCTGCTTTGGCTACGCGTTCAACGGCGCCGGTCCATAATTCGAGGTCGGGGTTGATAGGATTCTTGATCAGTACAGGTACTTTCACACCTTTAAGGGCATCAGCCACTTCCTGTACGCTGAAGGGGTTCACAGTGGTGCGGGCGCCGATCCAGAGCACATCTACATCAAAATGGAGGGCATCTTCCACCTGTTTGGCGGTTGCCACTTCCACGGTGATGGGAAGACCGGTGATCTTCTTAGCCTGTTGCATCCAGGGGAGGCCTTTTGTACCGATGCCTTCGAATGAACCGGGGCGTGTACGGGGCTTCCAGATACCGGCGCGGAGCATGTCCACTTTTCCGGTTTTTGCGAGACGTTGGGCCGTTTCGAGAACCTGCTCTTCGGTTTCAGCGCTACAGGGGCCTGAGATGATCAGGGGTCTTTTCTTCCACTTTGCCTGCACTGTTTCCTTCATGGTTGTTTCTGTACTTGTCATACAATGAATTTGAAAATTTGAATATGTCTGTGTCTTGTTCGTTTGGTTCAGGATGCAGACGTATTCAAATTCTCAAATCCTGAATTGAATTATCGTCTGCTGTCTGCGTCGTTCATTCTGATCCTTCTACCCTTGTAGTTCTTGCCATCGATGGCGCGGATCATTTGCTGGGCGGCACGTTTATCGATCTCGATCCAACTGTTCATTTCCTTCATATCGATCCGTCCCAGCACTTCTTTTCTCAGGTCGCTCATATCCAGGATGAACTGGAGGAAGCTGGCTTTGTAGAATCCGTCCTTGGTGCCGAGGTTCACAAAGAGACGGGCATAATCGCCACCGCCTCCGCCGAACTCGCGGCCCCTGGTATCGCGACGGGCATTCCTGTCGCCGCTACGTTCAAACCGGTTGCCACGGTCTTGTCCGCGGTCGGTCCTTTCCCCCCTTCTCAGTTCGCGAACGTTGAGGTCCTCAGCGTTCTCGTAGTATTTGAGGAAGCGGTCGAACTCCATGGCGGCTACACGTTTCAGGATCTCTTCTTTGCTCATATCAGCAAATTTCTCCTCCAGCATGGGCACATAACTTTCGTAATCGCCATGGCTGATATCCGCTTGCAGCAGTTTATCCATGAAGTGGTAGAACTGTTTGCGGCAAACATCTTTTCCTGTGGGGATCTCCAGTTTATGGAAAGGAGATTGCACGATGCTCTGGATCTGTCTCATTTTACCGAGCTCACGTACATGCACGATCGACATACAGATACCTGTATTGCCTGCGCGCCCTGTACGGCCGCTGCGGTGAGTGTACACTTCCACATCATCGGGCAGTTCATAGTTGATAACGTGCGTGATATCTTTCACGTCGATACCCCTTGCTGCCACATCCGTTGCTATTAAGAGCTGTAAGGTCCTTTCACGGAATTCGCCCATTACCTTATCGCGTTGTTGCTGGGTAAGATCTCCATGCAGTGCATCGATATCATATCCTTCGCGTGTCAGTTTTTCGGCTATCTCCTGTGCATCTGCCTTGGTACGGGTAAAGATGATACCATAGATACCCGGGTTGAAATCTATCAATCTTTTCAGTGCCTGGTACCTGTATTGAGCCGAGGTAACATAGTACTGGTGATCGATATTCTTGTTGGCTGTGTTCACCTTGCCTACCGTGATCTCGAAGGGATCTTTCATGTAGCGTTTGCTTACACGTTTGATCTCTGGTGGCATGGTAGCGCTGAACAGCCAGGTGGCCTCACGGTTAGGGGTATTCTGAAGGATGAATTCAATATCATCCTTGAAACCCATGTTCAGCATTTCATCAGCCTCGTCCAGCACCACGTATTTGATCTCTTCCAGATTGATTGCTTTGCGTTCGATCAGGTCTATCAGGCGGCCGGGTGTTGCCACCACTATCTGCACGCCTCTTTTCAATTCCCTGATCTGTTGTCCGATGGATGCTCCGCCATACACTGCGGCCACATACATCTGGGGCAGGAATTTCTTGAAACCTTCCATCTCGGTCACGATCTGGAGGCACAATTCTCTTGTAGGGCAAACTACCAGCGCCTGGGGGTGTCTCTTTTTCTCGTCAACCAGGTGCAGTAAAGGCAGTCCGAATGCAGCCGTTTTACCCGTACCGGTCTGCGCCAGGCCCACCAGATCTTTGGTGCCGCTGAGCAGAACAGGAATCGCTTGTTCCTGAATTGGTGTCGGGTTTTTGTAGCCAAGTGCATCGGTAGCCTGTACCAACCTCGCATCCAAACCCAACGCGTCGAAAGTCGTCATAAAGTAAAAAATTTGCGCAAAGGTACTGCTTACGGCGGCGATGGCCTAAATTATCCTTGCAAAGAGCTGAAAAGCAACGCTAGCGTAACAAAAAGAACGCCGCTATGCCCAGGCATAAGAGCCCTGCCACGAGATTTACCCATAGCTTGTAGTTTTTCCCCAGGCTCAGCTCCATCCTTTCGGACCTGGAGGAGCCCCAGAATAACCATTTTGACCTGCTGAATGCCAGATACAGGCAGATTATGCCGAAACCCGCAAAGAACAGTACGTCGAAATTCCAGTTCATTTGATGATCCTCCTGATTTTATTGGCCTGCTCTATCAATTCCTGCAGGTACTCGAAATTCTCTTTTTCCAGGCATGCCTTGAACTTCCGGAGCTGGCTGATATGCTCGTTCAGCACATCCAGCACATGTTCCTTGTTCTGCATGAAAATAGGCACCCACATGGCGGGATTGCTCTTGGCCAGCCTTACCGTACTCTCAAAACCACCACCCGCCAACTCGAAAATGGCATCCTCTTCCTTCTCTTTTTCCAGTACGGTATTGGCCAGGGCAAAGGACGTGATATGGGAGATATGGCTCACGTAAGCAGCGTGCATATCGTGGCTGTCGGCGTCCATATAGCTCAGGCGCATGCCCAGCTGACGGTATACATTCTCGATAGTGGCCACTATTTCGGGGTCGCTTTTCTCCTTTTCACAGATCACACAGGTACGGCCGGTGAAGGCGTCCTGTACCGCTGCTTCGGGACCGCTGTATTCTGTACCCCACATCGGGTGGGTGGCTACAAAGCGGTGGCGCATGGGATGATCCTTCAGCGCTTCACAGAGCGCCGATTTGGTAGAGCCCGCATCCGCCACGATCTGCTTGTCCGTCACCAGGTCCATGATCTGTTTCATCACCGGGATGGTGGTATCCACGGGGATGGCCACATAGATGAGATCGCTGGCGCGGACCGCATCCTCCAGGCTCATGGCCTCATCTATCAATCCTAGCTCCAGGGCTTTATCGCTGGTAGCCTGCGACCGGCTTACGCCGATCACTCTTTTGGTGAGGCCGAGATTCTTCAGGGCCAGGCTGAAGGATCCGCCGATCAGGCCCACACCTACGATGGTAACTGCATTGAACATGCTATGCTGTAACTTTTGCTGTTGATAAAAAATGCTGAACGCGTTGAATGCTCTCCTGCAATTTTTCTTCACTGCTGCAGAGGCTTACGCGCACATATGGGTTGCCGGCATTCCCAAAGATCCCTCCGGGCGTGATGAATACATTGGCATTGTACAATACTTCATCGCTCAATGCAAATCCGTCCTTATAGCCTGCGGGGATCTTTGCCCAAACGAACATCCCTGCCTGGCTCTCATCATATACGCAGTGGAGCAGATCCAGGAGTTCGAAAACTTTGGTCCTTCTGGCGCGGTATACACTGTTCACTTCTTCATACCATTCTTTCGGAAGACCGAGTGCTTTGGCAGCGGCCAGTTGCAGTGGCAGGAACATGCCGCTGTCCATATTGCTTTTGAAACGCAGCACTTCGTCTATCCGTTCTTTGGCGCCACAAAGTGTGCCCACCCTCCAGCCTGCCATGTTCTGGCTTTTGCTGAGACTGTTAAGTTCCACTACACAATCCTTCGCCCCTTCCACGCTGAGCAGGCTCATGGGTGATTCGTTGAGGATGAAGCTATATGGGTTATCGTGACAGATCAAAATATTATGTTCTTTACCGAAAGCCACTAGTTCCTTGAAGAGCGCTTCACTGGGCAATTTACCCGTAGGCATCTGCGGGTAGTTCACCCACATCAGCTTCACGGTGCCCTTACCCTCCTGGTTACGCGCAGTTACCTGTTTCGACAACTCTTCCAGGTTGGGGAACCACTCATTTTCTTCGGTGAGCTCATAGGGTACAATGGTGCCTCCTGCCAGCTTCACGGCGCTACTGTAGGTGGGATAACCGGGATTGGGGATCAGGGCCATATCTCCGTCATTGAGGTAGGTCATGCAGATATGCATGATGCCTTCCTTGCTGCCGATGAGGGGCAGGATCTCCGTATCGGGATTGAGCTCCACCTTGTACCATTTTGCATACCAGTCCGCCACTGCTTTGCGCAGCACGGGCGATCCTTTGTAAGATTGATAAGCATGCACATTGGGTTTGGCGCTTTCCTCCTGCAGGGTCTTGATCACCTCCGGATGCGGGGGCAGGTCTGGGCTTCCGATGCCGAGATTGATGATCTGTTTACCTTGTTGATTGAGGCCATCAATCTCCCTGAGCTTTTGGGAGAAATAGTATTCACCAATTCCTTCTAATCTTTTGGATGTAGTTATCATACGATCGCTTTTCCTTTTTTGTAAACACCGTATACTTTGAGCTCGGTGGTGATGGGTTTGATGGCGCTGATCACCGTCTCGAACTGTTCCATGGAGTCGAATTCCATATCTGCGTGGAAGCTGTACTGCCAGTCGCTTCCCGGGATAGGGAAACTCTGCAGTTTACTGAGGTTGATACCGCCGTCGGCGATATGGGTAAGCACGCGTGCGAGGGATCCCCTGCTATGGTCTGTATTGAAATTGACGGAGGCTTTGTTGGCATCCGCCACTACTTCGGCTATATCTTCCCGTTGTATCACCAGGAACCGCGTATAATTGCTTTTCATGGTGTGGATATTGGGAGTGATCACATCCAGTTCAAAGAGATCAGCAGCCAGTTTGCTGGCGATGGCGGCAATATGCTTGCTCTTGTGCTGGTGCAGCTTTTTGGCGCTGAGGGCTGTGTCTTCGGTCTCCACCAGTTTCCAGTCGTATTTGTCCAGGTATTCCAGGCATTGCTGGATGGCCATATGGTGGCTATGTACTTCGCGGATATCTTCCAGTTGTACACCGGGATTGACCAGGAGATGCTGTTTGATAGGGAGGTATACTTCTCCAACGATGCGGAGATTGCTTTTTTGCAGTAAGCTGTAGTTGGGAAGGATGCTACCGGCGATCGAATTCTCGATGGCCATTACACCGCCATCTGATTCTTTTTTATTGCCGGCGATCTTCACTACTTCGCGGAAAGTGGCGCATGGGATCACTTCCACATCCTTACCGAAGTATTGCTGTGCGGCAACCTGGTGAAAGCTTCCTTCGTAACCCTGTATCGAGACTTTTGTAGACATATTGTTCAATCTGAAACGATTAGTAAAAACAAAAGTCCCGGCTTTTGGCCGGGACTCTTTATGTTGATTTTTTTATCTCCTAGTTTGTTTTCAACAAAAGCATTCCCGGCCACTGTCTAAAGTAGTAAAAGAAAAAATAAAAGAAGCCGTATGCCTTGTTGATGTTCATTGAATCAAAAGTAATCACAAAACGCGAAACGCAAAATAAATTTTTGGTGAATTGGAAAGATTTATGGTGAACAAGCGTTCGTTGCCCTGTATCCAGGTGTGGCTGTAAGTGGCTATGGGAGCGGCGTTTGACCTTACTTATTCCAGGCGTTTCTGCATCTGTTCATCTATTTTCTTGAAAAGATGGAAGGGCTTATAAATGCGCCAGTTGTCCATTTCCATCAGCTCGAAATAACGATGGAGCTTGGCCCGTTTGAAATCGTACTGTGTTTGTTCGGGCATATTGAGTATCACTACCCAACCATTTTCATCGGTAACCTCATCAAACCATTCTTCATAATATTCTTTATCCGAGCTATGGAAGTTGAGTACATTCTCCGCAATGAGGATGAATTTATTGATGCCTTCATAGATAAGAGGATCAGCCACTTCGCGTTTGAGCTCCATGATATCATTCTCGATGGCATCGTTCCACTCCCCTATCAGTTCAATTACGGCATAATGTTCTTCGTAATCCGCCATCAATACTTTGAGGTACATGGTGCGGCTTCCAAAATCATCCCACTGCGGATGTATGTAATAGTTGTAAACGGTTTGAGTGAATTCAAACTCAGAGTATACG
>JAGIAP010000133.1:0-6820 GCA_017744805.1 Chitinophagaceae bacterium
CAGTTCCATATTGCTCAACCAGTCTGCATCACCGGTTACCAGGATCTTTTGTTCTTTCTGCCCCAGCTTCCTGGACAATGCCAGCACAGGCGAGAACACCTGCTTTCTTTCGCCGGCACCAGGATTGTAAACAGCCTGGCTATTTTCAAAATCATTGGTCTCCAGCTCAGACCAGGTAGGCATGGTATCGGTCAGGAACATTTGTTTGGCTGAGAATGCAGAGCTGTCCTTCATTTCCAGCGCACAAGCCTGATCCATGATGAGCTGTAGTTTCATTTTCTTCATCATTCCCATCCAGGGCGATTGCCAGTCGGCATCAGGGCCTGGCTTGGCCAATAGCACCTCCGGCAAAACATCCTGCTTGGGCTGATACAATGTGCCGGGCATGAAGTTCACCCCCATCGATGTTGTAAGCTCATTGGCGATCTGCTGACGGGATGGCTCACCTGCTATCACCATATTTCCTCCCCTGTTCAGGTAATCCCGGAAGTTTGCCTTTTCTGTTTCGCTGAAAGACTGGCGGGGATCGGCAATCACCAGCACGGAGATATGTGCAGGAACAGGTGCATTCAGGGAAACATTCTCAAAATCGAATCCATTATTGATCAGCGAATACCTGAATGTTTTCTCCTGGGAGAAAGTATTGTATCCGCGCTCATTAGTGATGAATGGGCTTCTTTCATTATGCCCTGTTACAAATCCCACTTTTGGTAATGTATCCACCAACCTTTTGAATGAGGCCGTGATCTGCTCTTCATCAGGGAAAACTTTGGTATCCTGGAATACACGCAGGAAGGTCTTTTTCCCGTTATCCAGTTCTATTTCGCGCACAAATCGATATTGCTCACCGGATAGATCTGTCTGGCTGGCAATATTCTTATAGGGCACTATCTCAAAATTGTAATCATTCTGCTTCCTCAGCGTATCCATCAACTGATCATCATTCAGTTCAGGATATTTCTCTGCATAAAATCCGATGGGGATCTTCTTGTAATAATAATGGTAATCCAGTGTGGTATGCGGTTTGAACCTGGTATACTGATCGAAGCGGCTCACATCTGTTTTATATTCACCTGGCATTCCGTAAATGGAAGTGTTGGCATCCTGGATATTGGAGTATGTGGTGATCTTCACGTTCTGCCCCACTTTGCCCATCACTTTCTGACTTTCTTCAGAAAGGGTATTCCGTTGCGTGCGGGTTACATCCCAATAATATTTGAACACAGGCATGGACGTGAAGTAGCCGGTCAATGCCATAGCGAGGGAAGCAAGCGTATATTGCATGGCTATCTGCCAGCGGCTACGCCTGGTGCGGGCTGCATTCAGTTTGATGATGGCCAGCAACAAGGCAAATGCTATCACAGCCAAACAATAGATCACATCCTCTGAAGTGATCATACCGCTGATGAAAGAATTCACTCTTCCTTTCAACGATAACCAGTAAGCCACATCCCGAACAAATTTTGTTCCCTGCCCCATATTCCCTACAAAATGCAGGAAGGCCAGCAGGCACATGGTGCTGATAGCTGCCACAATGGGATACACCGTAATGGACGACATGAACAATCCAATAGCAGAGTAAACACATCCCAGTAGAAAAAGGCCTAACAGCCCACATAGGATCATGGGAATATCCACATGCTGGATGGTCATCATTCCATACAATCCAAATACCAGGATCTCCAATGTCAGCAATAAGGTGAATATTACCAGTGCCAGGTATTTTCCCAGGATGATGGTTGCATTGCTGATGGGCGAGGAATAAAGCAGTTTAATGGCTCCTGTTCCTTTTTCGCGGCTGATAGCATTCATGGTCACCAATGGCAGGAACAGGTACAAGATGGAAGGAATAGCCGCATACAGCCCCATCATCTCATTGGCAAACATATTATAGGTAACATCATTGATGTACATTTCCGCATTGGCATTCTTCAGGTGAACAAAATATCCGTAAACACCCGTAAAAGCATTCGCTCCCTGGAATGCGAATATGACCATCACAAACCAGGCAATGGGAGAATAGAATAATTTCCTTAATTCATTGGTGGTGATATCGAAGATGACTTTCATACAATTATTTTTTACTTTCCTGTGCTTGTGTTTTTCCGGGAGAGCTCGGAGAAGATATTATCGAGCGAATATTTTTCGAGAGAGATCTCACTGATCCGCCAGTTATGGGATGCGCTTTGTTGTACCAGCAGATCGGTCACTTCCTGTGCATCCGAATACCGGATACGGAATTTATGATGATCCACTGCTTCCGCCTGCTGTACTCCTTCCAGTTGCTGCAATTCCGCCAGTGAAGGAGGGTTCATGAGCGTTACCACCAGTGAAGATGGAAGAATGTAATTATCGAATTCATTCAGCGTACCGGAAAAAACGATCACCCCTTCATTGATCATCCAGATATGATCGCAGAGCGCCTGCACTTCCTGGAGGATATGGGTAGACAGTACCACTGTTCTGTCTTCAGCTATTTCCCGGATCAGGTTTCTGATCTCGATGATCTGGTTGGGGTCCAGGCCATTGGTGGGCTCGTCCATCACTACAAATTCCGGCCGGTGGATAATGGCCTGCGCAATGCCTACACGTTGTTGATAACCACCGGACAGGTTACCGATCAATCTTTTCCTGAAATGCGTGACATTACATTTATGCATCACTTCTTCCACGGCGGCCCTGATCTTATCCCTGGGCATCAGCCTGATCTTTGCGCAATGTGTGAGAAATTCCTCTACGGTCAGTTCCGGTTGAAGCGGTGGTGTTTGGGGTAAAAAACCGATCAGCTTTTTGGCTTCTACCGGGTTGGCCAGGATATCGATGCCTTTGATGAATACATCTCCGCGGGTTTGATTGAGCACGCCACACATGATATTCATGATGGTGGATTTACCGGCGCCATTGGCGCCGAGCAAACCGTATACACCTCTTCCGGAAAGTTCGAAACTGATATCTTTTACTGCCCACTGTACATTGTAGCGGTGGGAAAGATGTTGTACACTTACGATGGGAGTTTCCATTGATGTTTTTTTTTATTAGACAAAGGATCCTCTGCACCTGCATTATGCAGGTGAATAAGACAAGTCTTGCTGTATAGTTTACTTATTCGATGGGGTTCTGTTTATACCCGAAACTGGCGATCAGGTCCGCAGGTAATTGCATGGCAAATCTTGGGCTGCCGGGCAACAAGGTTCCGGTGATCGTATGATCGGGAGATTTCCTGGTGATGGAAATATTGGCGCCTTCTTCGTTGAGCCTTTTGATATCCATCCAGCGCAGGCCGCGGAAAAGCAATTCTTTCTTTCGCTCCGCGAGAATGATATCCAGCGCCTCTTCTTTGGAGTTGGCGGTAAATGGAATGAAGGTGCCGGACTTCCAGCGGGTGACCAGCAGATCGTTGAGGTCTTTCATGGCCTTGCCTGTTTCACCCTGGCGGGCATAACACTCTGCCCGGGAGATATAGATCTCATCAGTGGCGATGCCGGTGCATGCATCAAACAAAAGCGGACTACCGGTAAATTCATAGTACTCTCCATTGAAATGGAAATAGGCTTTTTTCCTGAGATCATTCTCATGAAAGGATTTATAAATGGTGGTATCTGCTGCCACAGAAAGAAAATCCAAAGGATATCCTGTACCAGAAAGATACACTGAATGGTTATAGTAGATCAATTCCTTGTTATCGGACCAACTGATGGGATAGTCGCTGCCCAGGTTGACCTCTGCAGGATTGTTGAAATCCAGCAGCGCATTAAGATCCGACAGGTAATGATCACACTGCGCCAACGCATCTTCGTACTTCCTCATGGATAAATAGATCCTGGTCATTAGTCCGTATGCGGCCAATCTGCAGGGCCTTGCAGGATTTTCCGAAAACAAGGGCAGGTATTTGACCGCTTCTCCCGCGTCTTTCAAGATCTGATCATATGTTTCGGCTACAGTAGACCGTGACAATTGATTCAGAAAATCGGATTCCAGATCCAGTACGGCCCCCAGATCGGTTTTGGATCTTTCATCATGCCAGGCATTACAGAACTGCCAGGCAATGGAAAGATAACTCCATGCCCGTATGAAATGGGCACATCCCATTGCCTGTTCCCATGCTTTTCTATTGGCTTCCGTAACAGGGATCTTGTTCAGTATCTCGATGGCGACATTGGTATGGAAGATCGCATTATAGGATTCCTGCCAGAAATCCTTACCCACCATTCCGGTAGTACTATTGGTGATCCAGTTGAAATAATAATCCCTGTTTTGAGGATAACCCATATACATATTCCAGGGGTAATTAGTTACATAATATTCATCAGCGCCTATATAGGTGCATCCATTGGATACTGGTTTATCCATCAACATCTGTGCATCGGCAATGGTTTTCGGCACTATCTTAGTTGGGTCCCCGGGTTTATCCAGGAATTTATTGCAGGATAAAAGAAGACTGCCTGTTATAAGAAAGATGATATATTTCATAATAGTTTTTTGGTAGTGAAGGGATCAAAATCCTGCCCTGAGGGTGAGTGTCCAGGAGCGGTCTTGCCGTTGGTAGGTTTGAAAATCGCCAGATCTGTCATCCGGATCCATTACTTCTTTATTTGCTTTCCAGATGATCCCCAGATTGGTAACGTTCAGGGCAAGGTTCAAAGACTTCAAGCCTTTGGTTCTGTCCCGAAGGGGAAAATCATAGGCCAGTTGTGCATTCCCTATCCTGATATTATCTGCCCTCTTCACATTGTCCGAACTGTACATTGCGTATATGACAATACTTTCCGATTTAGGGGGAATATTAGTAAACAATTCATCCCCTGGTTTGCGCCATTGCTTTTCAAAATCCTTATGGGTCATGGGATTATTCAGAATTTCCCCATTATTGATCAGCATCTTCTTGAAGTAATATCCCAGCCTTACCTGCGCCATTACTGTAAGGTTCCAGTTGCGCCAGTTGAGCATATGATCGAAATTGAAAAACAATTTGGGCTCTCCGCGGTAATAGAGATAAGAGCTGGCTTTATCGCCATTCGTTTCAAAATCCTTCACCACCTCATTGAAATTGGTAGTGATCTTTCCATCCACCAGGTATTGTAATTGTCCCTGATGGTTGAGCCCGGCCGTACGTACGGCAGAAAGCCCAAATAGGGATTGGCCTGGGAAGAGCGCTACTTTATCATTGAAGGTGTTGCCATCATTACCCAGGGTGTTGTTGAATGTGCTTCCGGGAGTCATCACCGTCAGATAATTCTCAACCTTACTTGTATAATGCGAGAATCTGATATTCGTGATCCATTCCAGTGGGCCATCAAACAGCTTTGCCTTGATAGACACATCATATCCTTTGCCGCTCATCATACCTGCATTGGCCATTACCATGGTGGAGGGAGATTGTGTGTAATCTGCCAATACCGGAGCGTACAGGTCTGATGTTTTCCTAAAAAAATATTCCACGGTTGCATTGATCCTGTTGTGAAGCACACTGATATCCAGGGCCAGGTTGGTCTCCAGTTTCTTTTCCCATCGCAGATTGGGATTGGGAGGGGTTTGGATGGTGATATAAGGAAAAGGTTGCGTGGAATTAAGCGATCCCTGGGAGATAGTTCCTACAGGATTGGATGTTTTGCTGACGTCCACATTTCCTGAGATCCCTACAGTCCCTCTCAACACAAGCCTGTCGATCCACGCTGGCTTGAAGAATTTTTCTTTATCAACAACCCATTTCCCACCGATGGACCATAATGGTTTCCATTTTTCATTGGTCTTTACACCAAAGATATTGGCGCCATCCCTCCGGATACTGGAATAGAAAATATACTTGCTGTTGTACGAATAGGAGAAACTACCCAAAGTGGAGATCTGTCTTTCATTGAATGAGCTCAACCCGAGGATGGAATTTGCACTCAATGCATAACCTACTGAAATATCACCTTCAAACGGTACGGGGTATACGCCAGTCATATCTACCATGGATTGGATCAGCGGATCTTCGCTGTATCCCAGCATCAGCTTACCATCTTTCCTGGTTGTTCTGTCCGCCAGATCCATGCTGGCCATAAGTGTGATGCTATGCCTTCCCCATGTTCTGTCAAATATCGCATTGGCACGCAGGTCAAGCCTGTTCAATTCATTGTTTTGGATAGTTAAGATATCCCCTTGCGGTACTACCCTGTTGACCACTTTTGTAACGGGATCTACCTGGGAGAATTTGTTGATCAGTTCCCTGGTAAAATAACTTTCCTTGTCCCGGGTTAAAACTGAAGCATTGATTTCCTTCATGGTCTTCACTGTAAGCTCCAGCTTCAGCGGTTTCACCGGCCTGTACACCAATGATGAAGAGATGGAATAGGATGTATTCTTTGTGGTGGTATAATCATGCTTCCAATCAGTTAGCGGATAATAGTTGTAATCGAGCAGGCGACCGCCTCCCAGCGAGTCTTGTACTCGCTTGCTGTATTTTTTCAAAAGACTGACGGGGTCACCATTTTCATCTGCAAGCTGGAGATAAGGGATCGTTTCCGCAATATTGTAATTATTTGCTTTCACGGAGTTGAACTCAGGGGCTCCCGATCTCGTTTTCTGATTGGAATATCTTATGTCCACAAACAGATCGATCTTGCTGGTAACCTTAAAGCCATTGTTCAGGTTGAGCGCTTTTCTTTCATACTGGTCCTGGGCCCTTCCCATGGACCTATTGTAATTGCCACTGATATTCCAGGACATATTGGCGGACCCACCGGAAGCGCTCAGCGAATAGTCCTGGGAGATAGCATGCCGATAAATATATTTGTCCCACTGTTGTTTGCTATCGATGGATTTCAGGTAATCGATCTTT
>JAGIAP010000133.1:6830-13997 GCA_017744805.1 Chitinophagaceae bacterium
TTGCAGCCGAGTCCGCTGCCGAGATCAATCCTCTTTTCCGTTCGATCAGTACATTTACTGCCGGCGAATAAGTGAATTTATTCTGATCCAGTAATAACCCATTCTGATTGGCTATTTGCAATTCCTGGTCAATGAACGGGCCACTGCCCAGTAAAGGCAACCTGTTCAGATCCGGTTTTTCAGTAACCCCTACCGCAGAGGTAAAACTGAATGAGGTTTTGCTGCCGAATTTCCCTCTTTTGGTATTGATCACGATCACTCCGTTACCTGCACGGGCGCCCCAGATGCTGGTGGCCGCAGCATCCTTCAGTATGATGATAGATTCAACATCATTCGGATTGATATTATCTATATTCCCATCATAAGGGAAATTATCCAGGATGATCAGCGGGTCCGTAGGCCCATTGATAGTGCTCCATCCCCTGATGGACATATTCAGCACGCTATGCGGATTGCCAGCTTTTGAAGAGGTGGTGGTCTTATTGTTGAACTGCAATGCGGTGGATAAACCTCTCAGTCTTTGCAGGATATTAGTGCCTACCTGCTTTTGCAGATCCTTTGCAGTGATCACTTCCACTGCTCCTACCATCTCATTGGGCTTGAATTTCTGATAGCCGGTATTGATCACTACTTCCACATCATCCAATTTATTGTCGGCAGGCTTCAGTTCTATCTTCATCGTTTCACTGGTCACTTTCCATTCGGCTGTTTGATACCCCACATAGGAGATCACGAGCTTTTGTCCTTTTTCTGCTTCCAGCTCAAATTTTCCTTCGGTATCGGTCAACACTACTTCACTGCTTCCTGCCAGACCGATACTGGCTCCATAAAGAGGCATACCGTTCAATCCTACCACTTTTCCTTTTACTTTTATCGGTGGAGGGATCTCAATGACGGGGGCAGTGGTGATAGCAGGTCTCCTGGTATCGGGCATTATGGCCCCGGGCCTGCGTGAAAGAAAAATTGTGTTCTCTGAGATCCTGAAATCGATGGGTTGTTCTTTGAGCGCCAGTTTCAGGAAGGCATCCAGGGGCATATCCTTCACGTTCAGGGATACCGGCGTAGCATCGTTCAATAAATTCAGGCTACCTACCGTGAAGTACCCTGTTTGGGTCTCGATGGCTGAGAAGATCTTCAGCAGGGTTACATTCTTACCCGAGAAGGTGATCTTCTGGGCAAGCCCTTTGGCGTGTACGGTCAGGATGGAAGCAGTCAGCAATACCATTGTTAGCTTCATAACTAACATTGTTTGGTTGATAAAAAGGCGGTATCCCCTTTCACCTCCGGGCATGGAGGGGCAGGCTCGCCCATGAACAGATTTTTGCATACTTTAGCAGTGTTTTGGGTGATGATTACAGTCTTCTCGGACTTTTGATTTTTGTTACCCAAAACGCCTGGCCAGTTATGTTTGCCGCATGCTGGCCTTTTGTTTTGGGAACAGGTTATGATGGTATTATGATCAGTTTATTCCCTTTTTCAAACCTGTAATTCACCCCTGATCCCTTCAACCATTCCAGTACAAC
This sequence comes from Chitinophagaceae bacterium, assembly GCA_017744805.1. Classification (GTDB taxonomy): domain Bacteria; phylum Bacteroidota; class Bacteroidia; order Chitinophagales; family Chitinophagaceae; genus Pseudobacter. The sequence goes on from JAGIAP010000133.1 coordinate 8,354, forward strand.
GCCCAGGTTCACATTCCTGCTCATTTTTCCGAAGAACAATCCGGGCACGATCTTTCCTTCATATTTCACTTCGATGCCATACCATCTTTCCAGTTCTCTCATCACCACAAAGAGATCGGCACCATTGAAATTGAAGATGCCATTCTTCCAGGCCATCACCTGCTGAACATCCACTTCATCCTTCACGTCCATTGAATTGCCAGACGAGGCTTGTTGCAATACTGCCTGCTGACCCGGCTTCAGCAAGGCTTTCAGCGCATGCTGCTTTACGCGGACCGATCCATCCAGCAGGGTTGTTCTCATGCTGTTCTCATTGGTATAGCTGTTGATATTGAAACTGGTTCCCAATACTTCCACTTCCATATCGTTCACCAATACGCGAAATGGGCTGGTCTGATCTTTGATCACTTCAAAATATGCTTCGCCTGTGATCGTTACTTTTCTTTCCGTGCCTGTAAATTTTGCCGGATAGCGGATAGAGCTGGCGGAGTTCAACCAAACCCTGGTGCCATCCGGGAGGGTGAGCCTGAATTGCCGGCCTACCGGCGTGCTCATGGTGTTGAAGGCCATTGCAGCCGCCTCATTTTTAGAGGCTTCATAAACCAGTTGTTTGTCTTTCAAGATCACTTTTGTTCCCTCCTGGTCCGCTACCAGTCCATTTCCTGTGCTGTCCAGCGCTACCTGTCTTCCATCGGCAAGGGTAAGAATAGCCCCTTCCCTGCCTGGTGGCACCTGCGTTGGAAGCAACCTGTTATCGATAGCCAGTTGGCGGTTCCGATCCTGTTGGATCCAGAGGTAAGCGCCTGCGGCCAGCAGCAGGGCTATGGAAGCGGCCACCGCGATCCGCGGCAGCAGCCGGCGGCGATGCACAGGCATGTCAACAACGGGAGAAGCCATGCCTGTTCCTTCCTGCACATTGGCCCAGATCCTGTTGCCAAGCGCGGTTTCATGCATCGCAAAGTTTTCGGGCAATACGATCTCTTCATCATTCAGGCTGTTATAGTATTCACTGAATGCAGCCATCTCAGCATCAGTGATGGTACCTTTCAGCCATTTATCGGCCAATTCATATGCGCGTTGCTGATCCATATCCTATTAGTCTGGCTAAATGGGAGCAACACCCAAGGGATGTCAAACTTTTTTTTGAGAGATCAGAAAAGAAGAAGAAAAATGGACATGGCGGAGTCGCCAAGGGATTTGCGGAGTGAGCCCAGGGCGCGGTTCATATGGTTCTCCACTGTTTTTTCGGAGATACCGAGTTGTTCGGCAATTTCCCTGTTGGAAAGCTGTAACTCGCGGCTCATTTTGAATACCATCCGGGGCCTTTCAGGAAGGGCTTCTACCATGGCTTCAAGGCTGGTCATCATTTCCTGTAATTCGATAATGGAATCTGGTAAAGGAGCGTCTGCCGGCAGTTCTTCATCGATCTCGCTGCTGGTTTGCATACGACGATAGCGGGAAGAGTATACAGTCAGCACTTTGAACTTGACCGCCGCTGCCAGCCAATGATTCAGGGAGCGGGTAATCTGGATCCTGCTCCTTCGTTCCCATACCTCGATGAATAACTGTTGCACCAGGTCTTCCGCTTCCTGCGCATTGCCTAATTTTTTAAAGGCCTGCGCAAAGAGAGCGCTCCAGTAACGGTCATAGATGGTTTTGAATGCCTGTTGGTCATCTTTCTGAAGTAATGCCACCAGCTCTTCATCCCTGTATATGCTGTATGCAGTCATTGATCCGGAGGAATTAATTTCGGGTTCGGTTGAATAATAGATCAAGGACAAGATCGGATGGCTGGATTAAAGATAAACAAAAAAGCACCCCAAACTGAGGCGCTTTTTTCACTTTCGGGAAAAGCAGTGAATTACCAACGACTGCATGATACTCAAAAGAAAATAAAGAAAAAGAAGAATATGTATAGACCGGGATCCGTATTGCATGAACCGTCATCAATAGCGTCTGAACTGTAAAACCCTTACCAGTAAACGGTTTCAACGGAACAACACCAATTCTCCTTACCATTATTTTAAGAAAAACTTGCCTTGTTTTGCTGAAAATATAGTCATGAGAACAAATTTATTATTGATCATCATCTCAGCTACCATACTTGGAAGCTGCGGCAAAAAAGATAAACTTCCGGTTGATCAGCCACAAATACCTTTTCAACTTCAACAGGTAGAACATAAGGACGGCATCATTCTCTTTCAGTATAACTCCGATAACCAACTGTTGAAAGTGGAACAGAAAACTCCTTCTGAAACGGCTGGTCTTGAAACAACCCAATACACCAATTTCATGTATGAGAATGGGTTATTGCACCAGGCGGAATATTTCCTGAAAGTGGGCAGTTCTTTTTTCAAGAGAACAACATACAAATACGAGTTGGATGCGCAGAAGCGGATCGCCTATGTAGCCAGAACATTTTTCTACAATAATGGGAATATGATAAGAAAGGATACGGTGGAATATACTTTCAATATGTACAATAAGCTGGTAGGTGTAGAGTTCAGCGGAGAGAACTATCATGGGTACACGTACGATTCCCATGGCAATTATATGCCGAAGGATGAAGATGCCCGTCATGAAAATGAATTGTATTCTTTCAGGTATGAATCCCGGTACGATTATTACCAGAATCCATTTGCTGTAAATAATTTGGGGATCTATCTTTTCTCCGTCTACCTGGATGATTCACCTTTTTCGTTCAACCAATTGCTGTCTGCCGCCAATCCTGTGTACGCCAAAACAATAATAGAAACTAAGGAGCTCGATGGGACCGGTCATCCTATATCCTCCTCAGAAAACAGCTATATCTCTGAATACACGAATGCCTTTGATCCGTTCGGAGGGATAAAACAGGCAGGTCTGAAGTATAGTTACCAGCGAAAGGAGAATGGGAATATCGTGGCGGGTTATACTGAGCAGAGTGATTTGAAATTCACCTGTATCAAGAAATAACGGGAGGCTGAATGTATGTTGTGAGCACGCATACTTGTAACTGTTGCAGTACTGTAATAAGGCTGTAGAGGCACTGTAGGGTGACAATAATGGGACTTTCGGGTTGGAGATGAGTTGGACTTGGTCTGGAAGCGATTTGGACTTGAAATGAATGAAAAAGGACGCCTTCGCAAGTGAGGCGCCCTTTCCTATTTTATGGAATGAAAGTCTTGATTATTTCACTTCCTCGAACTCTGCGTCGGTCACGTTCTCGCCGCCACCGCCGTTGTTCGATTGGCCAGCTCCGTTAGCTCCAGCCTGATCTGCACCAGGTTGTGCACCACCGGCTTGCTGTGCCTTGTAGATCTCTTCAGAAGCTGCCGTCCAGGCATTGTTCATCTCAGTTGTTGCAGCATCGATGGCAGCCACATCTTGTGATTTATGTGCTTCTTTGAGCTTATCGAGAGCAGACTCGATCGGTGCTTTCTTATCAGCAGGGATCTTGTCGCCAAATTCTTTCAATTGTTTTTCTGTCTGGAAGATCATGCTGTCAGCAGCGTTGACCTTGTCAACCTTTTCACGTGCAGCCTTGTCGGTAGACTCGTTGGCACGTGCTTCGGCTTTCATTTTTTCCACTTCGTCCTTGCTCAGACCGGAACCGGCTTCGATACGGATCTTTTGTTCCTTGCCAGTGCCTTTGTCTTTGGCAGTTACGTGCAGGATACCGTTGGCATCGATATCGAAGATCACTTCGATCTGCGGAACGCCGCGTGGTGCTGGTGGGATACCATCCAGGTTGAAGGTACCGAGGCTCTTGTTCTGATTGGCCATCGGACGCTCACCCTGCAGTACATGGATCTGTACGCCAGGCTGATTATCGCTGGCAGTAGAGAAGGTCTCTGATTTGCGGGTAGGGATGGTAGTATTGCTGTCGATGAGGCGTGTCATCACACCACCCATTGTTTCGATACCGAGGCTGAGCGGAGTAACGTCCAGCAGGAGCACGTCCTTCACTTCACCAGTGAGTACGGCACCCTGGATAGCGGCTCCGATAGCTACCACTTCATCAGGGTTCACACCTTTATTGGGTTTCTTTCCGAAGAATTTCTCCACTATCTCCTGTACTTTGGGGATACGTGTAGAACCACCCACCAGGATCACTTCATCGATCTGGGAAGTGCTGAGGCCAGCATCTTTCAGGGCTTGTTCGCAGGGCTTGAGGCAACGCTCGAACAGTTTGTCTGCCAGTTGCTCAAACTTGGCGCGTGTGAGTTTTTTCACCAGGTGTTTGGGCACGCCATCCACTGCGGTGATATAAGGGAGGTTGATCTCTGTTTCGCTGGAAGAAGACAATTCCACTTTTGCTTTTTCAGCAGCTTCTTTCAGACGTTGCAAGGCCATAGGGTCTTTGCGGAGGTCAACAGCTTCATCAGATTTGAATTCGTCAGCCAGCCAGTCCATGATCACCTTATCGAAGTCGTCACCACCGAGGTGGGTATCACCGTTGGTAGATTTCACTTCAAATACGCCATCACCCAGTTCGAGGATGGAGATATCGAAGGTACCGCCACCAAGGTCGAATACGGCGATCTTTTCGTCGTGTTTGGCTTTATCGAGACCATAGGCCAGGGCGGCGGCTGTGGGCTCGTTCACAATGCGGCGTACATTCAGACCGGCGATCTCTCCGGCTTCTTTGGTAGCCTGGCGTTGTGCATCATTGAAGTAGGCAGGAACGGTGATCACCGCTTCTGTCACTTCATGGCCGAGGTAATCTTCTGCGGTCTTCTTCATTTTCTGAAGGATCATGGCAGAAATTTCCTGCGGTGTATATAAACGTCCGTCTATGTCAATACGTACGGTATTATTGTCACCTTTTGCTACTTTATAGCTCCAGTGGCTGATCTCTTCCGACACTTCATCAAAGCGGCGTCCCATAAAACGCTTTACGCTCATGATGGTGTTTTGCGGATTGGTAATGGCCTGTCTTTTGGCCGGATCCCCTACCTTTCTTTCACCATTCTTCAAAAAAGCCACCACAGACGGGGTAGTACGACGTCCCTCATCATTGGCGATAACCACAGGCTCATTGCCCTCCATTACTGCTACGCAGGAGTTGGTTGTACCCAGGTCAATTCCTATTATCTTTCCCATAATTGTGCTGAATTTAATGTTCGATTATTGGTTATCAATCATTATGCCCATTGGCGGAAAGGTGAAAAATTGGCAGTATCTTACCCCTTCAAACGCATAATCTGATGGAATGGCTGTGGATAGTTCTTGGTTTCGTGCTAATTATTCTGGGTGTCCTGGGTAGTTTACTGCCCGTTCTGCCAGGTCCGCCTATTGCCTGGTTGGGCCTGTTGATCCAGAATCTGCGGGATCCCCATCCCTTCAGTACCCAATTTTTGGTGATCTGGGCCGGCATTGTGGTGGTCACCATTGTGCTTGACTATGTGATACCTATCTATGGCACTAAAAAATTCGGGGGCACCAAATATGGCGCCTGGGGCTGCACTCTCGGCTTTCTCCTCGCCTTCTGGCTGGGCCCCTGGGGTGTGATTGTGGGCCCTTTCATCGGTGCTTTCGTGGGCGAAATGATCGGTGGACAGGATTCCAGCCGCTCCCTCAAAGCCGCCTTCGGCTCCTTCATCGGCTTCCTCGTGGGATCCTTCCTGAAAATTGTGGTCTGCTTCATGATGCTCTACTATCT
>JAGIAP010000133.1:14007-14244 GCA_017744805.1 Chitinophagaceae bacterium
ATTTGGTAACTTTCTGACATGGACATCAACCGGGAAACCTGCCAACGCATCGTTGCCGCCAAATTGTACATGGACGATAATTTCCATGAGCCTATCCACCTGGAAGGCATTTCCGAAAGGGCCTTCTTTTCCCGGTTCCATTTCCACCGTCTTTTTTGCAGGGTGTACCGCAAAACACCCCATCAATACCTCACCCGTAAGCGGCTGCACAAAGCACAGGAACTCTTGCAGCAGGAA
>JAGIAP010000134.1:0-2490 GCA_017744805.1 Chitinophagaceae bacterium
GGCTGTCCTTTGCTCTTTACTCAGTTCTTATGAAGACATCCCTCTTCCTTATAATATCTGTTTTGCCGGCGAGGTCGGTCTCAGCGGAGAGATCCGGGCAGTGAACAGGATCGAACAACGGATCGCCGAAGCAGAAAAGCTCGGGTTCGAAAAGATCATCGTTTCCAAGTACACCCAGAAAGCGATCAGCACACAATCCTTCAATATTGAAGTGATTCAAATGGCGAGAGTGGAGGAATTGTATCGTTATCTCTTCGGTTAAATTTCCCTATGCATTTAAGGCAGGCCACACAATCTTTGCTTCAACTCTTCTTCCCGCAAACCTGCAGGGGATGCGGGTCCGACGCCGTCAGCAAAGAACAGTTGCTTTGCATTACCTGCCTGCAACGTTTACCAGTAACCGATTTTTACAAACATGCAGGGAACGCCACTGAAAAGATGCTCACCGGCAGGCTGCCATTCATTGATGCAGCCAGCCACTTCTTCTTCACCCAGCAATCGCTCATTCAGCAACTGATGCATCAGTTCAAGTATAAAGGGATTAAGGAGATCGGGGAGTATTTTGGGAAAAGAATGGGAGAAGCTATCCGGGACTCTACCCGTTTTACGGATATCGATGCCATCATTCCGATGCCGCTCCATAAACATAAGCTCCGGCAAAGGAAATACAACCAGGCGGGTATCCTCAGCTATGGCATCGCCTCGGTGATCGGTAAACCTGTGCTGGAAAATATCATTACCCGTATCAGTGCAGCAGGATCGCAAACCCTGAAGAACAGGATAGAAAGATGGGAGAACATCATCGGTAGCTTTGTGCTGGAAAATGCCGACGCCATAGTTGGCAAACACCTTTTGCTGGTGGATGATGTGATCACCACCGGTGCCACCCTGGAAGCCTGCGGAGCCACTTTACTCAAAGCGCCCGGCACCTCCCTCAGCCTTTGCACCCTGGCTTGCGCCATGAAATGAAAACCGTATTTTTGATTCACATGAAACAGATCCTGGTTGCCATTACGCTGGCTTTGATCACTGCCAGCGCATGCAAGAAAAACTCATTCATTACCGGTGACGCAACGGTTACCACCTCTACAGATAGCCTTCACTTCGATACCTTGTTCACTACAACAGGATCGGTTACGCAGTTCTTCCGCATCTACAACCAGAACGATCAAAAGCTCCGCATCAGCGAAGTATCCCTGGGCGGCGGCGCCTCTTCCTATTTCCGGATCAATGTGGATGGCTTCCCGGGCCCGGTGGTCCGCGACCTGGAAGTAGAAGCCAATGATAGCTTATATGTTTTTGTAACGGTTCGGATAGACCCCAATGCAGAGGACCTTCCCTTCATTGTTCAGGACAGTGTACATATCAAATACAATAACCAGGAACAATGGGTGCAACTGGATGCCTGGGGACAGAATGCCCATTTCTACCGGGACCGCCTGATCGATGCCGATGAAACCTGGACCAATGATCGCCCCTATGTGATCCTGGGGGGTATGCTGGTAGATGAAAATGTAACGCTCACCATCCAAAAAGGCACGCGTATCTATCTGCATGCAGATGCTCCCCTGTTGATCGATGGAAGCCTGCACGCTGCCGGAGGCCCGGATGAAACCGAGAAGATCATCTTCCGGGGAGACAGGCTGGATGCACCTTACAAAGATTATCCCGCTGCATGGCCTGGCATCATTTTCAGGGATAAAAGCATCGATAATCAATTGCAATACGTAGAGATCAGGAACGCATATCAGGGCATCGTGCTCAGCAACCCTGCCAGCAATGGCCTCACCAAACTGGCACTCAAAGAAAGCGTTATCGATAACTGTTATGATGCCGGTATCATTGCCGCCAACTCTTCCATCGATGCTGTAAACTGCCTCATCAGCAACTGCGGAAAAAATATGATGCTGGTGAAAGGCGGCAACTATTCTTTCAAACACTTCACATCGGCTGCCTATACCAATTCATTCATCCAGCACAAAGAGCCGCTGCTGCTGCTCGCCAATTTCATCAAGGATGGGAACAATGTGCTGGAAGCCGATCTTACCGCCAATTTCATCAACTGTATTTTCTGGGCAGAGAACAGCATCGTGGAAAATGAAGTGGTAGCGCAGAAGCAAGGCAATCCTGCTTTCAACGTCTCATTTACCAACTGCCTGATGAAGGTGAAGACCAATCCGGCCAATAGTACCCTCACCAATGTGTTACTGAACCAGTCGCCTGAATTCGAGAATATCGACACACAAAAGAAGCTCTATGATTTCAGGCTGAAGGCAGGGTCCCCGGCCATCGATGCAGGTATTGCCGCCGGCGTTACCATCGATCTGGACGGGAAGCCCCGGCCCGTTGGCCAACCCGATCTCGGTTGTTATGAAAAACAATAGTCCGGCAACCATTTTAGTACAATTCTTGTATTACAGATTACTTCATTGCTAAACATATAATATATGATACGTCTGTTGTTGCTTTCGCTGGTGCTCACAGTAGGAA
>JAGIAP010000134.1:2500-14106 GCA_017744805.1 Chitinophagaceae bacterium
CAAGGTTCCCGGTCTTACCGGCGGCACCATCAATTTTGCCGACTACAAAGGCAAGAAGATCCTCATCGTGAATACGGCCAGCAAATGCGGCTATACCAAACAATATGCGGAACTGGAAAGCCTTTATGAAGCGCATAAGGACAAACTGGTGATCATCGGTTTCCCTGCCAACAATTTCGGACAGCAGGAGCCAGGCACCAATGCTGAGATCCAGGAATTCTGCCAGAAGAATTATGGCGTAACCTTCCCCATGGCTGAAAAGATCTCTGTAAAAGGGGATGATATCCATCCTTTGTACAAATATCTCCTGGAAGAAGCGAAGAAACTGAACATCGAAGATCCTGTTAAATGGAACTTCACCAAGTTCCTGGTAGATGAGAACGGCAAACTGATCACGGTGTTCCCCAGCAAGGTGAAACCCAATGATCCTGAATTGCTCAAGTATCTGAATTAGCAGCGCGTCATCGTCACTCGCGCGGGACGCGGGCATCAGCGCCCCCTGAATAAACTCTGCTCCTTTTGTTATCTTCGCGCTCATGTCTTTCAAAAAAGTAATCGGTCAGATTGATACGAAGCAGCACCTGGTGGATATGGTGCATCAAAATAAATTGGCCCATGCGTTGCTCTTTCTTGGAAAAGAAGGGAGTGGCGCATTGCCCATGGCGATGGCCTTTGCGCAGTATGTAGTATGTGAGAAAGTGAACAGGAAAGGCGCTGCCGATCCGGGGCCATCCCTTTTCGGAGAAGCAGCGCCCGCCGCCGAGCCCGCATTACTGACAGATGCCTGTGGCGAATGCGCCTCCTGCCAGAAAGCAGAGAAAATGATGCACCCGGATATCCATTTCTCTTATCCGGTGATCCCGCGCAAGTCCGGCGACAAACCACTCAGCACCGATTATATCACTGAATGGAGAGATTTTTTCGGACAGTACCCCTACGGCAATGTGTACGACTGGCTTCAGTTCATTGGCGCCGAGAACAAACAGGGCAATATCACCGCCTACGAATGCAATGATATCATCCGCAAGCTCAACCTCAAAAGTTTCGAGAGCGGATTCAAGATACTGGTACTCTGGATGCCGGAGTACCTGGGGAATGAAGGCAACAAATTACTCAAACTGATCGAGGAGCCGCCTGCAGATACCCTCTTCATCCTGGTGGCCGAGAATGAGGCACAGATCCTGGCCACTATCCTCAGCCGCACCCAACTGGTGAAGATCCCTTCGTTGACTACCCCTGAAATTACGGAAGCCCTCAGCAGCAGGGCCAATCTGGCACCAGATCAGGCGAGGCAGATAGCCTCCATCGCTTCTGGTAATTACCGCGAAGCCCTGCAGTTGATGAACCATGCCGGGGAAGATTGGATCTCTCTGGTGCGGGAATGGCTCAATGCCGTTCTGAAGAATGGTCCCATCGCTCAGGTGAAATGGGTGGATGAGGTGAGCAAACTGGGCCGGGAGAAACAAAAACAATTCCTCCGCTACTTCAACCACCTCCTGGAACAGGCTATCCGCCTCCAGGCGATGGGGCCGGACGCTATCCATCTGCCTGATGCTGAAAAAGATTTTGCATCCCGCCTCAACAAACTTTCCGGGTATGCCCAGCAGGAAGCCATCATTAAAGAGCTGGATAACGCCGCTTATTACATAGAAAGAAATGCTAATGCGAAGATGTTGTTCCACGCACTTACCATTAAATTGTACCATATCCTGGCTACCCGCCAGACACTGACTGTCTTATAAAGCCCTTTTGTTCCGAAAAACCTATATTTGTAATATCAGCCTGTGCAGAAAAGTGAAAAAGAGAGGTTTGTGCGGCAGGATATTGTAAACAGGAGCGAAAGCATTAACTGAGTCATCTTACACTGCTATATAAATAGTATTGGTATGCTAATCAGTGATCACAACTGTTAGCATATTGTATTGCATGTACTCCCTCCTTACTTACCTGCACCCGGCTTCAACATAAATCCAATTTAATCATCGTCAATTCAACATACGAATGGGATGTAGTTCATGTGGTACAGGCGGCAAAGTAGCTGGCTGTAAAAGTAATGGCGGATGCAGCACGGGTGGTTGCAACCGTATGAATGTGTTCGACTGGCTTGTCAATCTACCAATCAACGATGAGGACAGTGCCTGTAAAGTGATCGAGGTCAGCTTCAATAACGGCAGCCGTAAAGATTATTTCAGGAACAGTACCGTTCATCTCCTTGAAAAAGGAGATATGATCACGGTGGAAGGGGTCAGCGGTTTTGATGTTGGCTCCGTGAGCGTGACCGGAGAAGTGGTAAGGATGCAGCTCAAAAAGAAAGGGCTCAATGAGTTTGAGCCTGAAATGAAAAAAGTACTCAGACGCTCTTCAGATAAAGACCTCGAGATCTGGCAACAGAACAAGGGACGTGAAAAAGAAGCGCTTATTCATTCCCGCGCAATCGCCAAACAACTGAACCTCGCTATGAAGGTGAGTGAAGTGGAGATACAGGCGGATGGCCGCAAGGCAACCTTCTTTTATATTGCTGACGACCGTGTGGATTTCCGCGAACTGATCAAGGTGTATGCCCGCGAATTCAAACTGAAAGTGGAAATGCGTCAGATCGGTGCCCGTCAGGAAGCCGCCAAAGTGGGCGGTATCGGCAGTTGCGGCCGCGAGCTCTGCTGCAGCACCTGGCTCTCTGATTTCAAATCAGTGAACACCACGGCAGCCCGCTATCAGAACCTGAGCATCAATCAAAGCAAGTTGAGCGGCCAGTGCGGACGCCTCAAATGCTGTCTCAACTACGAACTGGATACCTACCTGGATGCCCTCCAGTCCTTCCCGGACAATGCAGACAATATCCAGGTTGCCAAAGGAACAGCCAACCTCATCAAGAAAGATATTTTCAAAAACCTCATGTGGTATATGTTGCCGGATAGCAACAAACAATACCCCCTGAGCATCGAGCGCGTTCGTAAGATCAAACAACTGAATGCCCAGGGCGTCATCCCCGATGAACTGGAACCAGTGGATGTAACCACCAACAAGCCCAAAGAAGTAGAACCGGAATTTGTGGATGTGGTTGGACAGATCAGCTTGCGCAGCCTCGAAAAAGCAGAGAAGAAAAAACGCCATCAGGGCAAGGACCAGAAAGGCGGAGGCCATCAGCAGAAGCAGGGCAATCAACCTAAACCTACACAGCAATCCAGGCCACCACAACAAGGTCAAAGACCACAACAAGGCCAGCAGGCGCAGGGACAGAAACCCCAGCAACAGCAACGCCCCCAACAACAGCAACAACAAAAGCCGCAACAGGGGCAGGCGCAAAGGCCTCAGCAACAAAAGCCACAACAACAGGGACAGAAGCCGCAGCAACAAGGGCAGAAACCCCAGCAAGGCCAACAGGGCAATGGCCAGAAACCACAACAGAACAATCAACAGCAGGGACAAAAACCCCAGCAACAACAACGCCCTCAAAACCCACAGCAGCAACGCAACCCGCCGAAACCTCAGGAAGGTCAGAACGGAACGCCCCCTGCTCAACCGCAGGCATAATTAAAAAAGAAAAGATCAAAATACAAAAGCAGGCATCTTACCGGTGCCTGCTTTTTTTATCTCATTCAAAAGACCAGATCATTATTTCCATCCATCACCGTCCAGGATATTACCCAGACCTCCGAGAATACTTCCTTCTTCCTTACGGCTGTAAGAACCATAAGCCAGGATACGTCCGGCCAATCTACTGATGGGCAGTGTTTGTATCCAAACCTTACCAGGCCCGCGAAGGGTTGCGAAGAAAAGACCTTCCCCACCAAAAAGGGAATTCTTGATACCACCTACAAACTGGATATCATAATCGATGGTTTGCGTATAGGCCACCAAACATCCGGTATCGATACGGAGGAACTCACCTGCCTGCAATTCTCTTTCAAACACGTGACCACCTGCATGCACGAATGCCATACCATCACCTTCCAGTTTCTGCATGATGAAACCTTCTCCACCGAAAAGACCGGTGCCCAGTTTGCGCTGGAACTCGATACCCACACTCACCCCTTTGGCAGCACACAGGAAAGCATCTTTCTGTGCCACTATCTTTCCTCCCATTGCCTGCAGATCTAAAGGAATGATCTTACCGGGATAGGGAGAAGCAAAGCTCACTCTTCTCTTACCATGACCAGTATTTGTAAAGGCAGTCATGAAAAGGCTTTCACCAGTAAGCATGCGTTTACCGGCAGACATCAGTTTACCCAGGAAGCCCTGGTTTGCTTTGGAGCCGTCACCGAAGATGGTTTCCATTTGGATATTATCGTCCATCATCATGAAGGCGCCGCTTTCTGCTACGGCTGTCTCATTGGGGTCGAGCTCTATCTCAACATATTGCATTTCTTCTCCATAAATGCGATAGTCTATCTCGTGGTTCGTTCTCATATTTTTTGTTTTATTGCAAATACTGCGAACGCAATATTATCATTTAAAATTTTTATTTACAATTAGTAGCTGGCTTGTCGAAAAAATTACGGGCCTCCGGATCTTTTTCCGGAGGCCCGCATCTATTTTATGATTGCTTTATCAGAACCAACTGCCGATAAAGGCCTTGTTCACATGGGGATCATTCCTCAACCTTTGTGCACGGCGCCTGCGTTTGGCACGCTGTCTCCATATCTCGATGATCATCATGAATGCAAAGATCAGCGTCAATGGCGGTATGCCCATAAAGCTCACCCATTTACCTCCGTAGAACTTGCGCATCGGGCGTTTCAGCCTTTCTGCGATCAGGTACATACTGGGCACGATGATGAGGGTCATGAAGAAGGCAAAGGCCAGACCAAAGATGATGGTCCACGACAATGGCTTCCAGAACACGGCATTATCCCCACCGAAGAAGATATGCGGGTTCAGCTCACTGAACATTTTCACGAAGTCGATATTGAAACCTACCGCCAGCGGGATCAGACCCAGGATGGCCGCCACCGCCGTCAGCAATACAGGGATGATACGTGTTTTACCTGCCTGGATCACGGCTTCGCGGGTTTTCACACCACGACTGCGCAACTCGTCCGCAAACTCGATCACCAGGATACCATTCTTCACCACGATACCTGCCAGCCCCACAATACCCATACCCGTCATCAGCACCGATACTTCCATTTGTGTGATGCCAAATCCAAGGAACACACCGATCACACTGAAGATGATCTCCGTCAGAATGATCACAGATTTACTGATGGAGTTGAACTGGATCACCAGGATCAGCAGGATGAACAGCAAGGCAAGCACCAGCGCTTTACCGAGGAACGCACCTGTTTCTTTTTGCTGCTCGCCTTCTCCGGTTTGCCTGATGGTTACATCATTGGGCTTCAGTTTGAAGTTGGCGAGATGCTGGGCCAGCTCCTGGTTCACCGCGGTGGCTGTATAGCCCTGGGTTTCCAATACATTCGACACCAGGGTGATCATCCGCTTCTGGTTCTTTCTCTTCACACTTCCCAATGTACTGGTATAGTCTACATTCACCACAGAGCTGATGGGAACTGACTTCCACCTGCCTACGCTCTGATCCATGAACACGATATTCATGTTCAGCAGGGATGCCAGGTTCTTTCGTTGCAATTCCAGGTTACGCAATTGGATCTTGTACTCTTCATCACCATCCTTGATCTTGGAAAGCTCTCTTCCGAACAAGGCAGTCCTGATGGTCCAGCCGATCTGCTGAGATGTAACGCCGGCCATCATGGCTCGCTCACGGTCAACAGTAAGCGTAATTTCAGGGTTGGTGAGATCGATATCCATCTTCAGCTCTTCCACACCTGGCACCTGTATCGAATCGAGGTAGTTCTTCAGGGCTACCGCTGTTTTTGTCAGATTATCGAAGTTCTCACTGGCTACCTCGATATTCACAGGAGGATCGGTTGGAGGACCGCCCTGCTCTTTGTTGACGGAGATCTCTGCTCCCGGGATACCTTTCACCACCGCACGGATGGAATCCAGATAAGGCGAGGTAGAAACTCCATGACGCTTTTCAAACTCAACAAACGATACCTGGATACGTCCCAGTTCCGGCCTGGTACTTCTATCGCCACTCATCGGATCACCGGCGCCCACCGCGATATTGGTGATCACACTTTCTACCACCGGATTCTTTTTACCATTATCTGTTCCCAGTACTTTCGATACGCGGCTCTCCAGTACTCTTGTTACGGAGTCTGTATAGTCAACATCCGTTCCCACAGGCAGTTTCAGATAAACGAAGATCTGGTTAGGATCTCCATTAGGGAAGAACACTACTTTTGGAAGACGCATAAAAAAGAAAACGCCGGAAAGTATCAGCAACAGGAATGTGCCTACCAGCATCCAAACGGGTCTCCATCCTTTCAGCACCCAACGCAGCAGTGTTTCATAATGTCCCATGATCCATGGCAGCACACGATGCTGGAAAGCACGGATCATTCCTTCGAGCACATACGTGTTCAGGATCACCAGCAGTACGATAAAGATCAGCAGGTTACCCAGGAAGGTAACGCCGAATACATCGAACAGGATACCTACTGCCAGTGCCACCCAGAGAGCGGGCTTTTTGAAAATATCTGATTTCTTTTTCTCATGTTCCGCATGGTTCATGAAGTCCACCGCAAATACAGGGTTCATGATAAAGGCCACTATCAGTGAGGCGGTGAGCGTGAATATGAGCATCGTTGGCAGGTACACCATGAATTTACCGATGATGCCCGGCCAGAACAAGAGCGGGAAGAATGGAGCCAGGGTAGTAAGGGTACCAGCCAGTACCGGCACAAATACTTCTCCCGCAGCCATCATGGCCGATTTCTCGGCAGTGAGCTTTCCGCCCGACTGCACAAAGATCCGGTGTGTGTTCTCGATCACCACAATGGCGTCATCCACAATGATACCCAAACCGAAGAGCAGGGCAAACAGTACGATGAAGTTCAGGGTCACATGCGTACCCACTATCAGGTCTGCCGCCGGCAGGAAGAGGAAGGCCACGAACATACTCAGGGGAACGGACAAGGCCACGAAGAAGGCATTGGTAACCCCCATGAAGAACATGAGGATGATCAATACCAACATGAAGCCGATCACGATGGTGTTCACCAGTTCATTGAAGGAAGTCCGGGTGGTCTTGCTCTGATCACCGGTCACCACCACATCCAGGTTTTTCGGGAAGCTTTCCGCCTTCATCTGGTCCACTACCACTTTCACGGCATCGGAGGTTTCGATCAGGTTCTCTCCTGCACGTTTGATGATATTCAGGGTGATCACATTCTTTCCATCCAGGCGTGCATAGCTTTCACGCTCTTTGATGGTATCCTTGATCTGGGCGATATCTTTCAGGTAGATCGGGCCGCCTTTTGAATTCCGAACGATCACTTTCTCGATATCGAAAGCCGTTTTGAACTGACCTTTCAACTGGAGGTTCCGTTTGGTATTGCCTGCCTGCAGGAGGCCGCCGGAGATATCCATATTCTCGCGTTTGATGGCGCCTTCAATATCATCGAAGGTTACATTGGCCATCTGCATGCGATAATTGTCCACATTGATCTGGAACTCACGCTCAGGCGCACCTACCAGGTCTACGCGGTTAAGTTGGGAAAGCTCTTCCAGCCTGTCTTTCAGGTCATCGGCATATTTCTTCAACCGCACCACATCATAGTTCCCGCTTACGTTCACATACATGATGGGCTGGTCAGAGAAGCTCACTTCCATTACGGAAGGCTCTTCGGTAAGGTCTGTGGGAAGATCTGGTTTGGCCTTGTCCACCGCATCTTTCACTTTCCGCAATGCCACATCCGTTTTCACATCCGTATCAAATTCCACCATGATAGCGGAGTAGTCCTGCACGGAAGTGCTGGTCACTTTATTGATCTTGGCGCCTGTGATGCCTTTGATCTGTTTCTCGATCGGCTGGCTTACCAGGTTCTCTATGTCTTTAGGTGAGTTACCTACGTATATCGTTTGTACGTAAATGGTAGGTATCACGATATCGGGGAACTGTTCTTTAGGGAGGGTTACAAACTGGTACACACCCATGATGCTCACGATGAGCATAAGGAGGTATATCGAGGTCTTATTCTTGATACTCCATGTAGTGGGCCCGAACTGCTTGAATTTCCCCGTAAGGTTTTCTAAAACACTCATAAGGTTAATTTATTGATCTGATACTTACTTTACGTCTGTAGTGATGAGCTGTCCATCGTACAAGCCCTGAAAGCCTTCAGTGATCAAACGGTCACCAGCCTGCAGCCCTGATCTGATCTCCAGTTTGTCGTTATACAATTCGCCAACGGTCACTGCGCGTTTCACTGCCAGCAGTTTGCCTTTATCTGTAGTGGCCACCATCACGAATTTTCCGTTCTCATCGCTTTGCAAGGTGCTCACAGGAATGGTAATGGCTTCAGGAGTGGTATAATCCTGGATACGCACAATAGCCAGTTGATTGGGACGAAGTGATTTGCCTGCGGGGATCCTCGCTTCGATATAAAAAGTCCTTTTATCAGGATCGATGAGCTTGCCTGCCACATTCACTTTGGCATGTAGGCTATCATTACCAGCTTCAGGCAGGGAGATCAGCACATTGCTGCCTACCCCGATCTTGGATTGATAGTTCTCGGGAACATCGGCCACCACTTTGAGCTCGCTGGTGTTCACGATGCGGATGCCTGCCTGGGTAGCAGAGGCCGCAGCCAGGGTCTCTCCCACACGGATGGTGACCCAATCAGCAATACCGCTCATTTCTGCATACACATTGCTCATGTCGAGGGCGTTCTGGGCCAGTTCCACGGTTTTAGCTGCATTATCCATCTGTGCTTTTGCATTGATCAGATCGATCTCTGCGCCGATCTTTTGGTCCCAGAGATTCTTGCGGCGCTCGTAATATGTTTTGGCGGTGCTGTAGGCGATCTTTGCCTGATCCAGTTGCTGACGTGCAGCCACATCATCGAGCTTCAGGAGCAATTGTCCTTTTTTCACGGCATCCCCTTGTTTCACATAAAGGGCTTTCACCAGTCCACCCATTCCGCGCGGCGTTACATAAGCTACATTCACGGCATCGATCTTTCCTTTCAGATCGATATAGTGGGTGAAGCGGGTAGGAGTAACGGAAGCCAAAGCTACCAGCTTGGCCTTTTCTGGTCTCGCGAAACTGGAATCCAGCCTGGCCAGTTCATCTTCCAGTTTCAGGATCTTGTCGGAAAGTTTGGCAGCTTCTTCGCTGGCCTTTTTTTGATCGGCTTTCAGCTTGGTAAGCTCTTCCTTCTTCTTACTGAGATTGTCGTTCACTGAAGCGCCACAGGCTGCCAGTGACAGCAACAACACACCAGCGCTTAGTTTGAGTATCGTATTCATGATTAGTTATTTGTTCTGGTAATGAAGGTTGTTTTTCAGATTACAATTTTCCAATGGCGCGGAGATAATCGATCTTCGCTATCACTGCATCATAAAGTGCGGCATAGTAATTCACCTGTGCGGTCTTCAACTCTGCCTGGGCATTGGTGATCTCCAGGTTGGAGCCGAGGCCCTGATCGTATTTCAATTTTGCCTGGTTGTAGATGCTTTCCGCCAGTGTCATATTCCGCTTCTGACTTTCCATGGAAATGAGCGCATTCCCGATCTGTATGCGGGCAGTTTCTACATCGTTATCGATATTGAGCTTGAGGTTCTCCATCCCATTCTCTACCTGCTTCAACTGAAGCCTTGCCTTTGAAATGCGTGCATCTTTAGCAAATCCTTCGAAGATGGGAACTGATATTTTAACGCCTACCAATGCAGTGGTATACCAATCGCCCTTGCCGAAGAAACTGAAATCATTGCGCATGGCGTTCTTGCTGAAAGTTCCGAAAGCCGCTACAGTAGGCAGCTTGCTGAGTTGATAGCGCTTTACATTGAACTCCTGCAATTTTTTGGTGAGCTCCAGTTGCTGGTATTCCTTGCGATCGTCATACTTGAAATTGTCTTCCAGCACATTCTCTTTCAAAGCTTCTTCTGAAAGGGTATCGGTGAGGGCCAGTTCATCTTTGGCCGGCATACCCATCAGGAATTTCAGTCCCATCAAACCTACTTTCAGATCATTCTCTACCCGGAGCTTGTCTGTACGCAGGTTGGTGATGGTCACTTCCAGTTTGTCCACATCCAGCTTTTCTACAAGGCCCTGCTGATAGAAGGCGCGGGTATCGCTGAGGGTTTTGTCGATGCGGGTGATATTGGCATCGATGGTCTCTATCTGTTTCTTACCGATCACCACCTGGTAGTAGATCTTGTACACGTTGGTCTTGATCTGCTCCTGGGTCACTTCGGCGGTTTTGGTGGCCCAATCGATGCTGGTCTTTCTGGCCTGCAGGCCGATGAAGACCTGGCCATCGAACAATAACTGGGAAAGGCTTACACCACCGGAGGCCGTCCAACTGGTACCGAACTGCGCCGCCACAAATCCAAAATCCTTGGGAGAGATGATGGGTTGACCGCTGCCATTCTTCACACCTTCCGCTTCCAGCACGCCATAGGTGGCCTGTGCAATGAAGTTGGGGAAGGTTTGAACCGGTACTTTAGGGTAATAATTGGTTTCGATAGATCCGGTCACATTGGGTAAAGCCGCTGCAGTGATCTCTTTGTTGGTCTGCTGCTGGATCTGAATATCTAACAGTGCATTCCTTACAGAAACACTGTTCTTAGTGGCATACTCCACGCATTGCTTAACCGACAATTCGTGGTGGTTCTGCGCCATCATTGTGGATGGTAGGGCAAAACCTGCCAGGAATATGATCAGCGTGGATGAACTTCGCCTTGCTACCTGATAAGGGTTCATATTGGTTTGCTTTTATTACTTTCTTCTTTGTATTGCAGTATCAATGCATGACCTTTTGTAGTGGCCAGGCCGAACACATAATGCTCCATGATGATCCCTACCACCTGCACGAAATTGTATTTGGAAGTAGGGAATACCTGTGTATTGAATGGCAGCATCATCGCCTCCAGCCTGAACTTGCTCACCACATCCATATTCAGGTCCTTCCTGAACAATCCTTCCTGAATGCCTCTCTGCATATTCTCCTTTACTGCTGTGAACAAATACTCGAGTTTGTAATTCAGGAATTTCTTAAAAGCTGAAGTATGGTTCTTTTCCAGGTCGTGCAGAATGATCGGGTTCATGTTCCTGAACTGTTCGGCCAGGATATCCATGGTGAGAAAAAGTTCGTGAACGGCATCTTTGGAGCCATTGCGGACTTCATCGCATTCCCGTTTCATTTTTTCTAGCGTAAAATCCAGGACGGCATTCACCAGTTCATCCTTATCTGAATAGTACTGGTAGATGGTCTTCTTGCTCATGCCCAGGTCTCGCGCGATATCATCCATGCTCACATTCCGGGTACCCAGTTGCATGAAGAGCTCATCGGCTTTCTGCCTGATCCTTTCCCTGTTTTGTACATCTGGTAAACTCATATCGGGAGTAAAACTAGGGAAACTTTCAAGGTAGCGCAAGTTTCCAACGCTTTTTTTTACCGTTTTCAAGGATTTTTTTTGCCGTAAGCGATGAAAGGAAACTAAGGGGGCAAAAACGACAGCACCGGGAGTGCTTCCGGAAAGATCGCGCAAGAACCGGGCCGGACTGGATGTTAGAACAC
>JAGIAP010000135.1 GCA_017744805.1 Chitinophagaceae bacterium
GGAAACGCGGGAATGGCAATCGAAACTGGCGGCCTGGAAAGGGAAGAAGAAGGAAGATAAGCTTGCAATTAAAGAGCTATCAGTAAGGGATGAAGCAACAGCAGTAATTGATTCAAAAGAAACTAAGCCTGTTCCCGACATTCCTGCCTACCCGGAAAAAAAGTCTTTCATACTTTTTCCCTTCGATCCCAATCTGATCTCTGCCGGGGACTGGAAAAAACTAGGGATCCCGGACAGGGTGATACGTACTATCACAAATTATCTCAACAAAGGTGGCCGGTTCAGGAAGCCTGAAGATATCAGCCGCATTTACGGTATGCATGAAGAGGATGTAAAAAGATTGCTGCCTTATGCGCGTATCCCGGGCCATCCAAAGCCTGTGTACAAGGGAAAAGAAAATATCTTCAGAGCTACCGATAATCCTCCATTTCCAGGCCGGGAGCTAACTACTCCGGCTATACGTAAAAAGAAATACTCGTATTTAGATGTGAATACTGCTGACACCAGTGCCTGGATGGAATTTCCCGGCATCGGTAGCAGACTGGCATTCCGTATTGTACAATTCCGTGAGAAGCTGGGTGGATTCTATTCTGCGGACCAGGTAGGTGAAACCTATGCTTTGCCAGATTCAACTTTTCAGAAGATAAGGCCCTGGCTGAATTGCCAGGGCCCTGTACTTCGTAAGATCCGTATCAATATTGCGGAAGTGGAAGAGTTGCGTCAGCACCCGTACCTGCGCTGGAACCTGGCCAACGCCATTGTGCAATACCGGAAGCAGCATGGGCCATTCCATTCGGCAACAGATTTGCAAAAGATCATACTGATGGATCCGCTTTCGATCACCAAAATTGCGCCGTATCTTGAGTACTGACATCCCTCTGGAATTGATAAATCACTTCAATCGTTCATGGGTTATGGGCCGTAATTTTTGGGGAAAATATTACTAACGAATGTTAGTTATATTCGCCCGGAACCCATATCTTGCACTTGCCTTTAACGATTGTTGCCAATAGCTTAACGTATGAATTTTCAAACAGCAGAACTTACACAACAGGTAGCACAAACAGCCGCGGAGTTTGCCAGGCACCACATCAAACCCTATGTAATGGAGTGGGATGAAAGCCAGCAATTTCCTTTGCAGACATTCAAGGAAATGGGGAAGCTCGGCTTGATGGGCGTGCTGGTTCCTGAGGAATACGGAGGGGCCGGTCTTAGTTACTTTGAATATGTTGCCATTATTCAGGAGATCGCCAAAGTTTGTGGTTCTGTTGGTTTGAGCCTTGCTGCTCACAATTCCCTCTGCACCGGTCATATCATGACCTTTGGAAATGAGGAGCAAAAGAAAAAGTATTTGCCCATGCTGGCCACTGCAGAGTGGCTCGGCGCCTGGGGCCTCACTGAACCGAATACGGGTAGTGATGCCGGGAATATGAAAACCACTGCTGTGCGTGATGGGGATCATTGGATCCTCAATGGCACCAAATGCTGGATCACCCACGGCATTAGCGGTGATGTAGCGGTGGTGATCGCCAGAACGGGCGAGCCCAGGGTTTCAGGGAACGCCACTGCTTTCATTGTAGAGCGTGGCACGCCCGGTTTCAGTGGTGGTAAGAAAGAGAACAAACTCGGCATGCGCGCCAGCGAAACGGCAGAAATGATCTTCGATAATTGCCGTATTCCCGATGCCAACCGGCTGGGAGAAGTGGGAGATGGGTTCAGGCAATCCCTCAAGATCCTGGATGGTGGCAGGATTTCCATTGCAGCGCTTTCACTTGGGATCGCAAAGGGGGCCTACGAAGCTGCCCTGCAATATTCCAAAGAGCGTCAGCAGTTCGATCAACCGATTGCCAGTTTCCAGGGCATCTCTTTCAAGCTCGCGGATATGGCTACGGAGATCGCGGCTGCGGAATTGCTTACCCTGCAGGCTTGTTCATTGAAGATAGCAGGACAAAAGATGTCGAAAGAGTCAGCGATGGCTAAATACTATGCCAGTGAGGTAGCAGTAAAAGTGAGCACGGATGCGGTTCAGATATTTGGCGGTTATGGATATACGAAAGATTTCCCTGTTGAGAAATATTACCGCGATAGCAAGCTCTGTACCATTGGAGAGGGAACTTCTGAGATCCAGAAATTAGTGATAGCACGGGAAGTGCTTGGAAAATAAACTTGTTTTGTCTGTCATGTCTTGTTTGCCCCCGAATGGTTGCGGGGGCTTTTTTGTGCCGTCAGGGCATAAAAAAAACCGGCCAGTGCCGGTTTGATATTTTAATCAGGGCATAAAGTCATCGTCCTGTTTGGGGCCGTATTTGGCGAACATCTTATCGATAGCGCCACCAAAGAGTGGCAGCTTTTGTTTAGCGTAGTCCTTGATCACTTCAATGGCCTTGAGTGCCTGCTCTTCTGTCAACCCTTCCGCCATCAGTTTTTCAATGAGTTCTTTCATGTTACATAGTTTTAAAAAAATGCCGGGAAGTTTCCCGGCACTGGTATGTTGAATGAATTGCGATCTGTTATGCCACTTTCAGCATGCTCATCTTGCTCTTGTCGAATTTCTTCTGCGCGTATTCAAGCGTAAGATTGAATGCGGTTTGTTTGGAAGAAGGCATTTCGAACATGGCATCGGTGAGGATACTTTCGCAGATGCTGCGCAGGCCACGTGCTCCGAGCTTATATTCGATGGCTTTTTCTACCATGAAGTCAAGCACTTCATTCTCTACAGTGAGTTGGATGCCTTCCAGCTCGAACAGTTTTTTGTACTGTTTCATAAGGGCATTCTTGGGCTCGGTAAGAATGGAGCGAAGTGTTTCTGCATCCAGGGGATTCAGGTGTGTCACCACTGGCAGACGTCCGAGCAATTCGGGGATCAGGCCAAATGATTTCAGATCCGATGCAGTGATGTACTGCAGCAGGTTCTTCTTCATCGTTTCCTGCAGCTCTTTGTTCACGTTGAATCCGATGGCATTGGTGTTCACACGGCGTGCGATCACTCTGTCTATGCCATCAAATGCGCCACCGCAGATGAAGAGGATATTCTGAGTGTTGATCTTGATCAGTTTTTGCTCGGGGTGCTTGCGGCCGCCCTGTGGTGGAACCAGTACATCGGTGCCTTCCAGCAGTTTCAGCAGACCCTGTTGAACGCCTTCGCCACTTACATCGCGGGTGATGGAAGGATTGTCTCCCTTACGAGCTACCTTATCTATCTCATCGATATACACGATCCCTCTTTCGGCTGCAGGTACATCGTAGTTACAAACCTGGAGCAGGCGGGTAAGGATGCTTTCCACATCTTCCCCTACATAACCGGCTTCTGTAAATACGGTAGCGTCAACAATTGCGAAGGGAACGTTGAGCAATTTGGCGATCGTTTTTGCGAGGAGGGTCTTTCCCGTACCGGTTTCACCCACCATTACGATATTGCTCTTCTCGATATCCACATCCCCATCATTGGGTTTTTGCTGAAGGCGTTTGTAATGGTTGTAAACAGCCACTGACAAGACTTTTTTGGCCTCATCCTGACCGATCACATACTCATCGAGGAATTTCTTCACTTCCATCGGCTTCTTCACATTCAGTTTGAATGAAGAGGGAGCCGGAGCAGTTTCGCTGCGGATCATGAGCTCCTGTTCGATGATCTCCTGTGCGTGCTCTACGCAGTTTTCGCATATATGTCCTTCCTGCCCTGCGATGAGGATCTTTACTTCATCGCGGCTACGGCCACAAAAGGAACAATGCAAGGTTGTCTTTGCCATATTGATTCTACATCTCCGGTTACAAAGGTATCTAAATGGTTTTCCAAATCCCAATTTAATAGGTCATGAGCTTGTTAATGCCCTGATTTCCACAATTTGGGGAAATGGCGAACTGATTCTGAGAACTTTATAACTTATCAGTTATTTGATCTACTATTCCGTAATCGATAGCCTCTTTGGCGTCCATCCAGTAATCGCGGTCAAAATCTTTCATGACCTGTTCGAATTTCTTGCCGGTATTTTCAGCCAGAATGCGTGCGCTCACTTCTTTTACTCGTTTGGTTTGCTTAGCCTGGATCTCCAGGTCTGCGCTCACGCCCTGGATATGACCACCGAGGCTGGGTTGGTGGATCATCACTTCGCCGTGAGGATAAATGAAACGTCTTCCTTTGGTACCGCCACTGAGGAGGATGGAGCCCATGGAGGCAGCCAGTCCCATACAGATGGTGCTTACAGGGCTTTTGATCAGTTTCATGGTATCATAGATCACCATACCGCTGGTAACAACGCCACCGGGGCTATTGATGAAGAATTTGATCTCTTCACCTGGTTTATCAGCATCCAGCAGCAGGAGCTTGGCGGTAACATCTCTTGCTGATTTGTCGTCAACAACGCCCCAGAGGTGAACGGCGCGTGAGTCGAAGAAATATTTTTCCAGCTTTTTGCTGAACATCATCAGGTCCGACTTTGGTGCTTCTTCCTGCTCTTCGTCATCGTCCATACGATACGGACTTGTCAAATATGAATACTTGCTCATGCTATTCAATTAATGTTTTGTGTTAGGTGTTAGTCTTTCTTTTCTTTACGTGGGTTGATCAGCAGCACTTCGTCAACCAAACCATATTCCTTTGCTTCATCGGAAGTGAGCCAGTAGTCGCGGTCGCTATCTTTTTCCACGGTCTTCACGGGTTTACCGGTATGGTAAGCGATGATATCGTACAGGTTCTTCTTGATCTTGCGGATCTCATTCACTGTGATCTCGATATCACTAGCTTGTCCACCGATCGCTCCGCTGGGTTGGTGCATCATGATGCGGCTATGCCTGAGCGCGGTACGCTTTCCGTTGGTGCCGGCGCAGAGCAGTACGGCTGCCATGCTAGCGGCCATACCGATACAAATGGTGCTTACATCAGGGGTGATGTATTGCATAGTGTCATACACGCCGAGGCCGGAGTACACCGAGCCACCAGGTGAGTTGATATACATTTGAATATCGCGATGACGGTCTGTACTTTCCAGGAACAGCATCTGTGCTGTAATGATGTTAGCCACTTCATCGTTGATGGGGTAACCGAGAAAGATGATACGATCCATCATTAAACGGCTATATACGTCCATGACAGCAATGTTCATAGGACGTTCTTCGATGATATTGGGAGTGAGGTTAGTGACCTGGTATTTTTGATAAGCGTCCAGGGTATTGCTCGAAATGCCCCTGTGTTTCACTGCATATTTTTCAAATTCTTTTCCAAGGTTCATAACGTATTCCTATTGATTTAGTTAGCAATATAAGTCATTTGAGAAACCAAATACCGTGCTACTTCAAAAATCCGACATTTTGCCACAAAATCAAAGCTGGAAGGGGGAAATACTGGATTCGCCGGTAATAAATGGCAGCTTTGGGAAGGAGAGGGATGACGGAAATGGAGAGCGGGATGGAAGCAAGAAAATGAAAGAATGGAAGAAAATGGATCGGGAATAAGATAAATAAGTGTTAGTTTTGTTCTGCTTCCTGCTTAATGTTGGAAGCAGCTTCTTACTACGGTTCGAAGCCTACGCAGAACGGCAATTACTTTTAAGAGGTAATTGCCGTCCCTGTTTTATAGATTATCTAACTCCAGATAGATAGCTTCATTGTATACATTTAGCCTGGATGCAATAAACAAGTTCTTGTTTTGAGTAATGATCCAAACCTCCTGGATGCTCCTGTTCCTATCTGGCTGAAGTGCTCCAATTATCCCTTTCTTAATATCCTGGATGGCATATTCCTGACCGCTGAGATTGAGTACAGCAATGGCCGCTTTTTGTTGTGCTGCGCTTTCAATAAGCCTGCTGATGGTGGATTTTTTAATTGGGATACTCTTAGCCGGCTTTTTGAAATCGGCAATCCATTGTCCATTGATGCGGGCATCCGGATTCTTAAATTGGTGAACATCGAAAAGGTATTCCTCTCTTAGTTCGGATTCGCAGGAATAAAGATCAGGCAATAGCTGAACAGCATATCCCTTGTCTGCAAGTATCACTGCCGTTCTAATATTGTCATCACGGTCATGCCCACTCACATATAGGTGTTCATCGATGTATCCTCCTGAAGATGATTTGTACAATTGAACATAATAGCAGTCAATTGATCTTTCACTTGGCTTCGTCAAATAAATAATTTTAGTTAAGCCAGGGCATAGGGAGTATAAAATTACTGAATGCAGATTGTCTTTCCGAATACTAATCTCCATTAATACCAAGGATTAGCTACACATAAAAAAAGAGTGTGCCTTTCAGCACACTCCCTACTATTCTAAACCATATCCATTAATGATGATGGTGTTGGTGTTTTTCCAGTTCTTTTGTGAACTCATCAACGGTCACAGGTTTTTCTATTGCGTTCACCTGTGTTTCAGCCCAGTTGAAAACTTTCTCGGTCTGAACGCGGTGGTAAGCGTCTTCTACAAATTTCCTGTCTTGCATCATCCTGTTCACATAATCAGCGATCCAGGGTTGTTCGGGGTCACCGATATTCATACCCATATAACCGAACAGTTGTTGTTTGGCGAAGTTCTGGATGTCTTCTGGCTTCACTTCAACACCGTGCTCACGAACGATCTTGTCGATGATCACAGTCCATTTCAGTTGATTGGCGAAAGTGGGGAATTCCTGCTCAGCTTGTTCGGCTGTTTTGGGTTGTTCGCCACCTTGCTGGATCCAGCGTTTCAGGAAGGTTTCAGGGAATTCGATATTTGTATGGTCCAGTAATACGTGATACACTTCGTGTTGCAGGTGATTGCTGGCTTGTTTGTCCCAATATGATTGGATCTCTTCTTTCACTGCATTGCGGAAGCCGGCTTCGTCCTTGATCTCTTTTCCGGGGAATGCTGCGTTGAAGAATTCTTCGTTCAGGTCAGCTTTTTCAACCAGTCCCACTTTGGTGATCACCATTTTGAAATACTTGTTGGCAGCTTCTGCATCGTGTTTGTCGAGGCCGAGGTCACCGAGGATCCACTCTCTTTCTTTCTCATCAAATGCAGCGCTGAGCTGGAGAACGATGGCGTCATCTTTCTTTTTACCATTGAGGGTAGGGCGGAAAGAATCGTTGAAATATTTTACCAGGAGGCTATTGTCTTTTTTTACACCGCCTTCCACTTCGTTACCGTTGGCGTCGGTTTCAACAAAAGATACGTTGAGGACGTTGTCGTCACCGGTAACGCTTTCAGGCTCATTCATCTTGCCGTGACGCATACGCAGGCGATCAACTTCTTCATTGATCATCTCTTCAGTAACGGTCACTTTGTAGCGGGTCATCTTTTCCTTACCGAGGTCGGCCACTTTGAAGTCGGGTTTCAATCCGATCTCAAAAGCGAAAGCGTACTCTGCAGGATCATTCATATTGATCTGGCGGGCATCGTTCTCAGCCATGGGAAGGGGCTGGGCGAAGATCTCCAGGTTCTCTTTGGTCATATATTCTGTCAGTTCTTTTTCCACTGTACGCAGCACCTCATCGGTGAAAACTGACTGACCGTGCATCTTCTTGATCATGCCGGTCGGCACCATACCCTTACGGAAACCGGGGATATTGGCGGTTTTGCTATATTGTTTCAATGCCTTTTCAAATGAAGGCAGGTAGTCGTTCTTTGCTACTTTTACTGTGATCTTGTCGTTCAGCAGCCCTATATTCTCTCTGGTAACGGTTGCCATATTACAATTTTTAATTGGGGTGCAAAGGTATGGAAACTCGGGTTCAAATGGGCAAATAACCCAAAAAGATGCGTTAAGAGCCAGATTTTTATGGCTTTTTTACCAAGGGGGAGGCTGTAATACGGGTATGTCTATTGTTTATCGTGCAGGATCAGTAAGGGAATATTGGTTTCATAGGCCATAGCTGCGGTATGGCTCTTGGAAAATACCCGTTCGAAGAAATTATGCCTGTGGGCGATCATGGCCAGCAGCTCCGCCGGGTGTTGAAGCAGGTAATCACTGATGCCTCGGGTAACGGAGGAGTCCTCTGTGGTCACCCAGCTCACTTGTCTACCCATGAAAAGGGCTTCCAATGCGGAGTTTCCGGGATCATTGTTCGCTTTGGCCTCTCCGGGGCTTTGCACATGCAGCAGGGAGAACCTGCTTTGGTAGCCGGCTGCCAGGTCCAACAGGGGCTGGAAGAGGGCGGCACCGGAAGGATCATTGAGGTCATATGCGTAGGTGATATGCTGAATGGCCTGGTAAGTGGCTTTTTCGGGGATCACCAGTACCGGCACTTTCACTTTTCGGATCACGTTGGTGGTAGTGCTGCCGATGATCTTATCCAGTCCACCGGCCCCCTTCATGCCCATCACGATCAGGTCCGCATTCTTTTCTGCCGCCAACACCTTGATCTCATCCGAAGCGATACCGATCCGTACCTGCCATTCCACTTCTACCTTATAAGTAGCATGCAACTGATCCGCTTCTTTTTTGAGGAAATCCTCATTCTCTTTCTGCATCTCATCCGCTGTTACCATTACATAGGGAACCTCACTTACCGGAGTAGGCAACATATAGGCATGGAACAAATACAATTTTGCATTGAATTTCTTCGCCAGCTCGGCTGCATAGATGGCTGCATTGCGGGACACCGGTGAAAAGTCAACAGGAACAAGGATGTGTTGCATAGCATGAAGTTTGTATAAAGTTACGCGCAACTGGTGAAATTATGGCTTTAAATCCTTTCGCGGATCCGGTCCTGTTTGTATGGGCATTTATTTGTCCAATATTAATTTTTTGATAGATTTAGGTAGCCGCAGCTTGCCCGTATTGAATTTATTCATCTTTGCGGCCGGAAACAAACCCCCTCCAATCATTGTCGTCCGAACCAATACATACAGAGCATCAACTTTTAGTGCGCATCGCAGCAGGCGATGAAGGGGCATTTGCAAACCTCTTCAATCGTTACCGGAATAAGATATTCTCTATCGCCTATCGTATCACCACTTCAGAGCAGGTGGCGGAAGAGATCGTACTGGATGTATTCCTTAAAGTATGGTTGAAAAAAGAGCAGTTGCCGGGGCTGGAATTTTTCACTGCCTGGCTTTTTACCGTTACCCGCAACCAGGTATTCACGGCCATGAAGCAAATGGCTATCCGCCGCAATGCAGAGTACAGTGTCCGGCATGATGAATACCTCAATAGCGCAGATGTACATACGGAGCTGCTCGATAAAGAATACCAGGAATTGCTTCGCGAAGCCATTGCCCGCTTATCTCCCCAACAAAAGAAAGTATACCTGCTGATCAAGGAGCAGGGATTGAAGAGGGAAGAGGCCGCCCAGGAGCTGAACCTCTCCCCCGAAACAGTCAAACGCCACCTGGCAGAAGCCATGCAGGCCATCCGTGTTCATTGCCTTTCCCGCGCCGATCTCTACTCTACCCTCATCATTATTAAGGAATTGTTATGAGGGAAAGTACGCTGACCCATTTTTCCGATCCCGGAGTTTCTTAATGTAACGTCATTCCAACAACACAAAGAATGATGCCTGTACAATATGAACAGGTTCGATACGCTGTTTTATAAATTCATCAATAAGGTTGCCACCGAAGAGGAGGAACAGGAATTATTCAACATGATCAGAAAGCCTGATGATGATGAGAACCTTCGTGCACTGATAGATGAGGTGATGCAACAGCATATGGGTGAGCGCACGATGAACAACCATAGCGCTGAAAAAGTATTGTCTGTGATCCTGGCCACCACCCGCTCACAGAAGCGGGTAGTAAGAATGGATATCCGAAAATGGGCCGTGGCCGCGGCTTTGCTGGCCGTTGCCGGATGCATTGCCGCATGGTTGTTGCATACGAGGTCAACCAATGCCTCCGCTGCTTCTACCGTTGCCGCCTCCACGCTTCCGCAGGTTGATCCGGCAAAGCAGGGCGCCCTCCTTACGTTGGAGGATGGCAGCACCGTATCCCTCGATAGCTTACATTCCCGGCCCATCGAGCCCCAGGGCGGTACCAGGGTTTCCGTAAAGAACAATCAGATCAGTTACGATGACCGCAATGCAAAGCAGGTTGCATGGAATACACTCTCCACGCCGCGGGGAAGGATTTTTCACCTTGTATTGCCCGATGGTAGCAGGGTTTGGCTGAATGCTGAAAGCGCTATCCGCTATCCCACCAGTTTTGAAGGGAAAGAAAGAAAAGTGGAATTGAGTGGGGAGGCATTCTTTGAGATAGCTAAAAATGAAAAGATGCCATTCAAAGTGAGCATCGATCCCAAAACAGAACTGGAAGTGCTGGGAACCAGTTTCAATATCAATGCCTATAAGAATGAAGAGGCCATGCGGGCAACCCTCCTGAGTGGAAGCGTCAGAATGAATGCCGCCCAGGCGCCCGGCACTGTGCTCCGTCCCGGCGAGCAGGCGGTAGTTGCGCAGTCCGGGATCAAAGTGCTGCAGGCCGATACAGCCAAAGTAATGGCCTGGCGTCACGGTATCTTCAACTTCGAGAATGCCGATATCAAAATAGTGATGCGCCAATTGGAAAGATGGTACAATATCGATGTAGAATACGAAAATTCAATTCCTGAAATAACCTTCGGCGGCAAAATGGGCCGCGACCTTAGCCTGCAAAACGTACTCCGGATACTCGAGATCTCCAAAGTGCATTTCCGGTTAGCATCCAATAACAAACTGATAGTAACTCCGTAAACGAAAACAATTCATAATGAAAACAAGAGCAAGCCGCTCCGTCATGAAACTGATAATGCTTCTGATGACGGCAGCCTGCCTGCAGGTGCAGGCAAGAGGGTTGTCGCAGATCGTTTCCATTTCAGGTACGAACCTCCACTTCAAGACCATTTTTTCAGAGCTGGAAAAACAAACAGGATATATGGTCTTCTACAACACGGATATGTTGAAGAAAACCAGGCCGGTCACCATCTCCGCAAAGAATATGTTGCTGGAAGAATTCCTGCGCAAAGTGATGGCAGGCCAGCCCATCGATTTCGAGATCAACAATACCACCATCACCATCAAGGAAAAGCCGGCGGTATCACCTGAGCCTCTAACCGGATCCCTGCCATTGACCCCGCCTCCATTCAAGGGCAAGATCACGGATAGCAAGGGCAATCCACTGGTAGGCGCCACCATCACTATTTCCGGTACCACTAAGAATGTGGTCACCAATGTGAACGGGGAATTCACCATCGAGGCCAAAAAAACAGATATCCTTATCGTATCCTATATCGGTTTTGAGAACAAACTCATTCACCTGAAAGAAGAGAAGGAACCATTGACCGTTAAACTGAATCCTTTACCAAAGAACATGAATGAAGTAGTGGTGATCGGATATGGCACCGTCAACAAACGCGATCTGACCGGTGCCGTTACTACCGTAAAAACGGAGGACCTGCACAATATCCCCGCTACCCGTGTAGACCAGATGTTGCAGGGCCGTATTGCCGGTGCTGAGATCGTATCTACGGATGGCGAGCCCGGAGCAGGCACCAGCATCCGTATCCGTGGTACCCGCTCCATCTCCGCCAGCAATGAACCGCTCTTCATCGTGGATGGACTGATGGATGCCATCACCAGCCTCAACGAGATCAATCCATCAGACATTGCAAGCATCGAAGTGTTGAAAGATGCCGCGTCCACTGCCATCTACGGTTCAAGGGGAAGCAATGGTGTGATCATCATCACTACAAAATCCGGATCGGACAAAGCAGGAAAGACCAGCTTCACCGCCCGGGCAGATATTGGCCAGTCCGAGCTTCCACGCTATCTCGATCTAATGAATGCCACTGAGTTTGCTCAACTCCAGAATGATCGTTTCTATTTTTCCAGCACCGCCAATCAAACCAAACCCCTCGAGGAATATCCTTTCCCCGATCCGCTGTCATTGGGTGAAGGCACCAACTGGACAAAAGAGATCACCCGCAAAGCTCCTTACCAGAATTTCACACTCTCCGCATCAGGAGGTGATAAAAGCACCCAATACTATTTCTCTACCAATTTCAACAATAACCAGGGCATCATCCAGAACAGTGGATTGAAAAGGTATCAGACCAGGCTGAACCTGGATCGTACCATCAGCCAGTACGTGAAAGCAGGTGTGCGTTTCAACTATTCCAAAATAGACCGCGCGCTCAACAATGCGGATGTAGGCACCAACACGCTCTGGTACAGATCCACCATCTTCCTGGCCCCCACCATGGCGCCGTACAAACCTGATGGTAGTTTCAACGACTGGAATACACAATGGTACAGTGGCACTCTTTTCGATTCACCACTCGCCAATGTGAAACTGAAAAAGAATGACCAGGCCGAGAAAAGCCTTACAGCCATGGCCTATATCGAAGTGAAGCCCTGGAAGAATATTACGGCCAAAGCCACGATCTCCTATTCGGATTACAGCCGCATGGAAAACCAGTTCACGCCCGGCACCATGCCCAGCCGCGCCAATGCTAATTCAGGTGCTTACGCCTACAAGCGTTCCTACCAGGTAGATAACCTGCTCAGTGAGAATACGGTCACTTACAAAAAGTCCTGGAATAAGGCGCACAATTTCGATGCGATGTATGGCTTCACTTTCCAGACACGCAGGTTCGAGAATATGAACGCCAGCGCGCAGGGATATTTTGTTGACTTTACAGAGGGCAACGATCTCGGGGCTGTTCCTTCCAAAGAGACCATTTCACTCGGCTCTTACCTGGAACAACAGGTGAGGATCTCTCATCTCAGTCGCGTCAATTACAATTACAAAGGCAAATACTATTTCACCGGTACGCTCAGGGCCGACGGTGCTTCCAACTTTGCAGAGAACAATAAATGGGCAATGTTCCCATCTGCTGCTGTGAAATGGAATGTGACGAAAGAAAAATTCATGGAGCGCTTCAATAACCTGAGCGAACTGGCTGTAAGATTGAGCGCAGGTGTTTCTGGTAACGATGCCATCTCCAGGTATATGTCGCTGCCCCGCCTGAGCTCTACCACTGGTGGTTATATCTTCGGTGGTGCGCAACCGGTATCTTATTATCCCGGACGAATCGGTAATGAAGGCCTTACCTGGGAAAAAACTAGCTCTCTGAATGCGGGACTGGACCTGAGTTTCTTCAATCGCAGGCTCGAGATCACCGTAGATGCCTACAAAAGCGTGACCACCGATCTGCTGCTGACCGTACAGTTGCCTACGCATGTTGGATATGATAGCCGCCTCACCA
Organism: Chitinophagaceae bacterium; assembly: GCA_017744805.1. Taxonomy (GTDB): domain Bacteria; phylum Bacteroidota; class Bacteroidia; order Chitinophagales; family Chitinophagaceae; genus Pseudobacter. The sequence goes on from JAGIAP010000135.1 coordinate 13,152, forward strand.
ATATCGGGAAAACTTCCAACAAGGGTATCGAACTGAGCATTACGTATGAGAATATCCGCACAAAGAACTTCAGTTGGTCAACTACGGTTACTGCTGCACGTAATAAGCAGATGGTGGAAGATATCGGTGGCCTCGACAGGATCTCCGTATACAATAATAATTGGGGAGCGCAGTACATGATGTATGGCTATGTACAGGGCAGGCCGCTGAATGCCCTCTGGGGTATGCAGTACGCCGGTGTTTGGAAGAACCAGGCGGAGATCGATGAGAATACGAAAACGAAAAAATATGCATCGGCCGCCGTCAGCTACTATTCTCCCGGCCGCCAGCGCTATATCGATCAGAACAATGATGGCGTATTGGATAACCAGGATTTGGTATATCTTGGTAATGCCGATCCCGATGTATACGGTGGTATCCAGAATACTTTTAAATACAAGAATTTCAACCTGAGCTTTTACTTCAACTATTCCGTTGGTGGATCAATCTACAATCCTGTTGAAGTGTTCATGGGAACCGGAACTTACCTCAGCAACCAGTTCAGGTATATGGTGAATGCATGGCATCCCGTGCGTAACCCCAATTCGGATTATCCAAGGGCCGATTCAAAGGATGATATCCCCAACGACCGGTTTGTGCATGATGCCAGTTTCCTTCGTTTCAAAAATATCTCCCTGGGTTACAATTTCGACCTGGCAAAGGTTACGAGGAAAAGACTGCAATCATTATCGCTCTCGCTCAGCGGTAACAATCTCCTCCTCTGGAAATATTATAACGGCTATGATCCTGAAGTAAGCACAGAGAGTGAAGGCTCTACTATCCGCAGAATGGACAATGGTGCTTATCCCAGCAG
>JAGIAP010000136.1:0-4278 GCA_017744805.1 Chitinophagaceae bacterium
TCTTTACCACAATCTGATTGTAAAGGTGGCTGTTTTATTTATTTACTCTCCATTAACCCTTAATTCCTGATCAATGAGATATTTTTTCCTGATCGTTGCGAGCAACCTTTTTGTGCTCTCAGCCTGCAAAAAAGATAAGGCTGATTACCAGGCTCCTGTCTGTGGGCTATATGAGATTGCGGAAGTATCTGTAATTTCTCCCGATACAACCCGTTACCAGTTGCAATACAATGAAGAGAATAAGCTATCCTCAGTAACACTGGTTTCCGGAAAATCCAGCAGCAACTTCACAATAAGTTATGATGAGAAAACAGGGAAACCAGTCCGGCTTACAGGTCCATATGATATCAGCGAATCTGCTTTCTACACGGCAAACTTTGAATATGATCGATCTGGTCTGATCATAGCCGCTCAATCGTCAACCATCCGTCTTGGGTATGAATACGAAGGTCAGAGAATTAAGAAAGTATTGTATTCCTTCCGGTATCCATCCGGTGAGCCTGGAAAGTATGAAGCCAACAGAGAATTCTACCCTGAGTATGATGTAAAAGGAAATATGGTTAAGCTGACAGAAAAACAACTATCCACCGGAACAACACTTGTAACAACTTATGAGTATATGGATGTTCCACATATTTGTCCGGAAATGGGGGTGGTGAGTTTTTCCGGTCTGTTCTCTTACAGGCTCACTGATATTTTCAATGGCTTTTTTGGCCAGACGGATTTTGGCGCATTTATGCTGAAGTCAGCCACCCAGGTACCCCAAACCAATGACGGTACAAAATTCATCTTATCGAATATATTTAGATATGATTCCAAAGGCAGGGTGATCTATTCTCAAAGCATGGAGAAATTTGAGCCTTCAGGTACTGCGTCCATCGGAAAGACCAGGGTTTACAAATACGGCTGCAATTAATGCGATGAATTTGATAAAGTGTATTTTTGATGAACAATCAGCCATCCATGAAGATCGCCATTATCAACGGACCCAATCTCAACCTGCTCGGTAAACGCGAGAAAGGCATTTACGGTAATATGTCATTTGATGACTATTTCACTTACCTGCAGGAAAAATACAAGCATGTTCATTTCCACTACTACCAAAGCAATGTAGAAGGGGAATTGATCAACGAGCTGCAAAGGGTAGGGTACGAGTATGATGGTATCATCATGAACCCCGGCGGATACACGCACACCTCCGTAGCTATCGGGGATGCCATTGCCGCCATCACCACCCCCGTTGTAGAAGTGCATATTTCGAATGTGCATGCACGTGAGGAGTTCAGAAAGATATCACATGTGTCTGCAAAAGCTGCCGGAAGTATTATCGGACTTGGTTTGAAAGGGTATGAACTGGCGTTGCTGTACCTGACGGATAAAGGATAATATCAGTATATGAAAATGCGAAAGCCGGATAGTGACCCTATCCGGCTTTTATTTTCTGTAGCTGAATTACTGTGCTGCCTTATCCAGTTCTTTGTTGGCTTTATCCAGTTCTTTGTTCATCTCTTTCATGGATGAGTCAAGGCTTTTCTGCAGTGAATCACTGGAAGCCTGCAGTGATTTGCTGAGGCTATCGAGGCCCTTGGATACACTGTCGAGCGATTTTGCTGCTTCTTCCATTTCTTTGGCGCGTTGGTTCATACCACAGGAAACGGCAAAAATGGAACATGCGGCGAGGAGCAACATGGGAAGGTGCTTTTTCATATTGGAGTTTTATTTACAAAAAAATGCGCATCATTAAAGCATATCCGTCTTTCTCCTCGGGGTTATCGGTTTTTCGGATGATATGCAATCCGGCCTTCGTCCATACCTTGAAGATCTCTCCTTTCTTTCTTTTCTTCAGTTCCTTCTCTATCTCCGGGATCATGGCTCCCATGGCTACCCAGCCAATATCTCCGCGGGTAGCAGCCTCACCGCCCATGGACCACAGAACGGCCATCTCCTCAAAACTGGTGCTTCCTTCCCTGATCCGCTGCATGATATTATCCGCCAGGGAGTCCGCTACTTTGGGCATCAATACAGCGGTATCGATATAGATCTGCCCGATATGGTTGAACAGGTTCGGGTTCTTGGCCAATACCTGAACGAGGAATTTTCCTTTGTCGTATGGGCCATACACTTTATTGATCTCTCCATGGTAAGCGAGGCTATCTGCCAATCCAAGGAAACCCCAGGTCCTTCTTACGATGATCGTATCCAGTTTGAACTTCTTCTTCAACACATCCTTCACATAGAGCGGCCCGTTCCCAGACTGTTCGATGGCGGTCTTCATCTGTGCGATCGTCATCTTGCCAGGGGGCACCGGCTTGGCCGTAGTATTGCCTGCAGGCTTCCACTGACCAGGCGCCTTCGGTTTTTGTCCCAGCGCCATGGTACCGGTAATGATCAGTAATAAAAGAAAGATGCCTGCTCTCAAACTGGAAATTTTAGAGGCTACAAGGTAATAAGCTCCCGTGATTATTCAATACTTCATCTGATAAAATATTTGAATGTATGGCCCGCGAGCTGGTGCCGGTAAGCGAGTGTCCCGGGCAATGAACCCTGCCTTCTGGCGTTATTATTGTACATTGCTTTTGAATAAACCTGAAATCATGCGCTGGATAGTTATTCTCTGCCTCCTCATCGCCTTCGATGCAGAGGCACAGTTGTGGAAAGATTACAAGCTCAATGCGAACAACGATACCCTCAATCGTATCGACATGAAGGACCGTAAACAAGGGCCCTGGGTCAATCGTTTCGAGAGCGTCCGCGGAGAGCCCGGATACGAGGAAGAAGGCTGGTACAAGTATAACCGGAAAGAAGGAGAATGGCGCCTGTTCAGCCTGGAGGGCGATCTGGTAGGAGTGGAACATTACAAATGGGGACTGAAAGATGGCCTTTGCCAGTATTACACCAAATTCGGGCAGTTGAAATTGGAACAGAGCTGGAAGGCCATGAACCCCGATAAGGAATATGATACCCTCGAGATCGAAGACCTGGATAAACTGGATTCATACCGCACCGTGGTGGTCAAAAATGAAGGAGCAGCCCTCCGTCACGGGGTTTGGAAATACTATGATACCGAAACAGGCACCATCACCCGGACCGAGACCTATGTGCTCGGCAAGCTGGAAGGCGACCCTTCCAATAATGCCGTGAATAAAGAAAAGAAACCTACCGGCACCAAGCCCCAGGAAGTGCTGGACTTCGAGAAAAAGAATTCAGGAAAGAAGAAAGTGAAGGTTAAGGACGGTAGTACGGGCCAATAGACCTTTACAAATGTTCCCCCATATAAAAAACTCCCGGAGGATGATCCTGCCGGGAGTTTTTTATATGGAATGATCTATAACGATAATGAATATTCGAAATATCCACCGATCCTCATTTCATGGTATTGTTTTGATCCCGCTTCGCCTTTTCGAAGGCTTTCTTGAAGAACAATAATTGAAAGTCTACAGCGCTGCCCCAGTATTGGCTGTTATGGGCGCCCGGGCGTTCCGTATAGTCATGATCGATCTTCATGGTCTGCAATTTCTGATGGAAGGCGCGATTCACGGGCAGGAAGAAATCTCCCAGACCGCAGTCCAGTATAAGATTGAGCTGTCCGGGCTTCAACTGATCCACCACATTCATCACAGTATATTTTTCCCAGTTATCCGGGTGGGAGGCTGAGTCCCCGATCTTTTTGGAGAGGTCCCAGTTCTTCGGGAAGGGGCGAATATCCACGCCACCAGCCATACTGCCTGCATTGGCGAACACATCGGTGTGGCGGATGCTCAGGTACATGGCACCATGGCCACCCATGCTGAGTCCGGCAATGGCCCTGAACTGCCTGTTCCTGATGGTCTTGTAATGCTGATCGATGAAGGGCACCAGCTCATCGATCATAAAAGTTTCGTAGCGAACGGTAGAATCGATGGGACTATCGAAATACCAACTGTTGAAACCCGCATCCGGGCAAACGATCATAACCTGGTAATCATCCACGGTCCTGGTCAGTTGCGGGGATTCCTTTATCCATCCTGAATATTTTCCGCTCCAACCGTGCAGGAGATATACCACGGGAAGCTCTTTGATCTTCTTGTAGTTGGAGGGCCGGATCACCACGGCCTTGATATCTTTTTTCATGGACTTACTGTAAACCGATATGGTGTCAACAGTGCCAGCTTGGGTACAGAGGGCGATGAGCATGCCCAGGACCAGAGTTAGTGAGCCTTTCATATTCATAAGTTTTCCGTTCGTAAAGATAGGGGTTTGAACTTTCCGGTGCATGATGTATATTTGATATCAAAATGA
>JAGIAP010000136.1:4288-13890 GCA_017744805.1 Chitinophagaceae bacterium
AAACTAAATTTCACCCGATATGGAAAAGATCTTTAAACCCGTTTCTGGATATCTCGCTCTTGTGATCGCCGTTATCTGCTTCGCAGGCGGCCTTGTAATGCTGATCGGCGGTACCAATTTGTTTGGTGGTGTGGCAGCGTTCTTCGGCATCCTGCTATTGCTGGTAAGCATTTTCAGCTTCAAAGGCATTATGGTGGTGAATCCCAATCATAGCCGTGTTTGTGTATTCTTCGGAAAATATGTGGGGAGTGTAAAAGAGAATGGCCTGCTATGGGTAAATCCATTCTATTCCACTTTCAAGATCTCCCTTCGCGCCCAAAACCTGGAAAGCGCCAAACTGAAGGTGAACGATAAGCTGGGTAACCCTATCGAGATCGCAGCCGTCATCGTATGGCAGGTGCAGGATACGTACAAGGCGGCATTCGAAGTAGCGGATTACGATCATTATGTGAAAGTGCAGAGCGAAGCCGCTATCAGGCACCTGGCCACTACCTATCCTTATGATCAGTTCGAGGACGAGAGCGCCAGCATCACGCTCCGTGATGGGGGTGACAAAGTGAATGAAATGCTGGAGAAAGAATTGAACGAGCGCCTGGCACCTGCAGGTATCATCATCCGGGAAGCGCGGATCAGCCACCTGGCTTATGCTGCGGAGATCGCCGGTGCGATGCTGCAAAGACAACAGGCCACGGCTATCGTTGCAGCCCGCTTCAAGATCGTGGAAGGTGCGGTAGGTATGGTGGAACTGGCACTGGAACAGTTGTCGAAAAAGGAGATCGTGAAATTGGATGAAGAAAGAAAAGCAGCCATGGTGAGTAACCTGATGGTGGTCTTATGCGGAGAGAAAGGAGCACAGCCAATCCTGAATACAGGGACCCTGTATCAATAATTTTATGGCAATGCGTGTAGAAAAACCATCCGGTAAGAAACTATTCGAAGAAGAGCAGCCGATGCGCCGTTCATGGGTGATGTTGTTGCTGGCCACTGTACTGGCGGCCGCCATTGCAGTGAATGTATTTGCCCTTGGTGGCATGATCCGTCAGCGTACACCATCACCAATATGGGCTCTCTGGGTAGGAGTGATCACCCCATTGATCCCACTGATCGTTCTTTATTTTGCCAGGCTGGAATCCATCATTACGGATGACGGGATCTATTTCCGTTGGAGGCCATGGAGGAGAACTTTCAAAAAGATCCCTTTTGAAGGAATGAGCAAAGTAACGGTGGTTGAAAGGGCGCCCCTGAAACTGGGAGGAAGTTATGCATTGGGATATGGGTGGATCCACCAGGTGAGTGGCCGCCGGGGAGTGGAGTTGGAAAATGGCGGAGAGCGGCTCTGGCTGGGCACTCAGCGCCTGCAGGCCTTTCTGTATGCTGTGGAACAGGCCGGCGGCGGTAAAGTGCAGATCGTACAAAAGAAACAAAAAACAAGCCTGTGAGCAATAAGAAAAGCTTTGTATTACGAATAGACGAAGACGTGTACAAGGCCCTCGAAAAGTGGGCAGCGGATGAGTTTCGTAGTGTCAATGGCCAGATAGAATGGCTGATCGATAAGGCTTTGAAAGATAATGGCAGGAAGAAGAAACCGGAGAAGCCATCGGGCGCAAATGATAAAAAATAATTAAATACCTGTTAGTGGTATGCATGTCCCGGAAATGCGTAATTAACTTTACGCCCTGTTAACCTTAAAAACGAGTCTATGAGAAATTCATTCATCTTCATTTGGATCATTCCCTTCATTGTTGCTTTGGTGGGCCTTTGCCTGAAAGCCTGCGCATAGCCCTGTCCTTTCTGCCAAAGCATTTCCAAAAAAAGAAACCTGTCAGTGTTCCGGCATTCGCCAATAACAACTGACAGGTTTTTTATTTGAGGAGGATCTGCTTAGAATCCTTTCTTCTTTTCTTCTGCTTTTTGCATGGGATTGATGCCCGGCGCGGCGCTTCTGGGAGCAGCCTGGTTCTTCTGTTTGTACAGGGCAAACCTGGAAGGCGCCGGCATGGTGTTCCAGCTATTATTGCTTTCGTCGATATCGGCTGTTTCCTTGTTGGGATCCAGTTTTACGGAAGCCACTTCCTTGTCTTTCATGAAGGCTTTCACCACGCGTTGCTCATCAAGTCTCCAAACCTGTGCGGGGATGCGGTCGATCTCTTTGGTGCCATCCTTGAAGGTCCATTCGATGATGATGGGCATTACCAGTCCGCCTTTGTTGCTCACATACACTTCGTAGAAATGTTTGTTGGCGGCGCGGGCCTGGCTGGCATCGTCGGCAGCAACGATCTGTGCAGGAATGGTTACCTGGTAAGTGGTGCTGTCGTAAGGCTCTTTGCCACGTGCGTAACGATAGTAGAAATCCTGCAGGGCAGTGTCTTTGTCAACGGGGAAGCTTATATTCTTGTCTTCACGGTTGCGATCTTTGGAGATATCAGGATTGGTGGATCCCATGGGAGGATCGAGTTTCCTGTTCTCCACCATATCCCTGGTGCCGCGGAGCGGTGCATTGGCGTCTGTCTTGAAATATTTCACACTGTCCAGGCTCATATCACAGGGCTCGGTTCCATAGAACCAGCCTCTCCAGAACCAGTCGAGGTCTTCGCCGGAAGCATCTTCCATGGTACGGAAGAGATCGGCAGGCTCGGGGTGTTTGAATGCCCAGCGACGAGCATATTCTTTGAATGAGTAGTCGAACAGTTCGCGGCCCATAATGGTTTCGCGGAGAATGTTCAGACCTGTTGCAGGCTTGGTGTATGCATTGGGACCAAAGCGGATGATATTCTCGGAGTTGCTCATGATGGGCTCAAGCTGGTCCTTGGGTAGTTTCATATAATCCACGATGGCCCAGGCTGGTCCTTTACCACGAACGGGGAACTTGTTATCCCAGAGCTCTTCGGTGAGGTATTCCACAAAAGAGTTCAGGCCTTCGTCCATCCAGCTCCATTGTCTTTCATCGCTGTTGATGATCATGGGGAAGAAGTTATGGCCCACTTCATGGATGATCACGCCCAGCATGCCGTACTTGGTAGCTTCTGTGTAGGAGCCATCTTTTTCGGTACGTCCGTAGTTGAAACAGATCATCGGATATTCCATGCCGTTAGAGGCTTCCACACTCTGTGCTACAGGGTAGGGATAAGGAATGGTGAAATGTGAATAGGACTTGATGGTATGGGCAACGGCCTTGGTAGAATACTTGCGGTAGAGGCCGTAAGATTCTTTGGGGTAGAAGCTCATGCACATCACTTTGCGACCTTCAACGTAGGCGGGCATGGCGTCCCATACGAATTTGCGGCTGGAGGTCCAGGCAAAATCACGAACGTTGTCGGCTTTATAGATCCAGGTCTTCTTCGCTTTCGATTTATTGGCGGCAGCGGCTTTGGCTTCGGCGAGGGTAACGATCTCTACCGGTTCTTTAGCTGTCTGAGCCTGTGCCCAGCGTGCTTTTTGAGCGGAGCTGAGGTTGGTGGTGTAATTGAGGCATTCCCCGGTGGAGCCCACTACGTGGTCAGCAGGAACGGTCATTTGCACTTTGAAATTACCAAAGGTGAGGGCAAATTCTCCGCGGCCGGTGAACTGGTGGTTCTGCCATCCCTGGAAATCGCTGTATACGCAGAGACGGGGATACCACTGGGCCATGGTGAAGAGATAGTTGCCTTCTTCGGGGAAATATTCGTAACCGCCGCGGCCGCCGTAGGTCATGCGGTCGGCGATCTTGTAATCCCAGTTGAGCTTGAATACGAATTGCTGTCCTGCTTTCAGGGGAGCGGGCAGTTCAACGCGCATCATGGTCTTATTGATGGTATAACGGAGGGGCTTACCTGTAATGTCCGTCAGGAGGCGGATCTGGAAACCGTAGCCATTATCGGACTTTATTTCCTCAAGCTTGTCGAGGGCTTTCACGTCCAGTTGGGAAGGAACGGTGTTGCTGCCCTGGTAATTGGCATTGTTGACGGTGCTGTGCTGGTTCTCGTCCAGTTGCAACCAGAGATAGGTGAGCGTGTTGGGCGAATTGTTGAAATACGTGACGGTTTCGCTGCCTTTGAGCGTTTGTTTTTCTTCGTCCAGCTCACATTTGATATCGTAATCGGCGCGTTGCTGCCAGTATTTGGGACCTGGCGCACCGCTGGCGGTACGGTATTCATTAGGAGTAGGCAGTATCGTTCCCAGTTGCTCAAACCGGTTGCCGTGGTTGGAGCCTGGGTTGTTTTGGATGTTCTGCGCTTTGATACCACTGTTACACAGCAGGAGCATCAGAGCCGCCGGAAATGACAACTTTTTCATCATGCGATGTTTGTTTATTTGGAATGCGCTGGAATGCCCAGACCAGTGAAAAGACGAGTATTATGAACGAAGCGCTGCGAAGCCACCAGATCCTGGGAAGTTTCGCCAGTTGAACCACCAGGTAGGAGAGCAGCAATACGGCTACTACCACTACCAGTTGCGCTACTTCGATACCGATATTGAAAGCGAGCAGATGCCCGGCCAGTCCTTCCTTCCCTTCCAGTGCCATGAACTCGCCGGCAAATGCCAGTCCGTGGATGAGCCCGAAGAAAAGTGCGAAGAAATAGATCAGTGGCAGCTTGCCGGTTTCTTTTTTAGGTTTCTGTATGATATTGTTCACGCAGGTGGCGGCAATGGTGAGGGGGATGAGGAATTCGATCCAGCTACGGTCGAAATCTACATATCCCATTGCGCTCATGGCCAGTGTGATGGAATGTCCGATGGTGAAGGCCGTGACCAGGATCACCACTTTTCTCCAGTCGGCCCACAGGTAGCGCAAACAAAGGGCCGTCACGAAAAGGATATGGTCCATCGCGTCCAGGGAGAGGATATGCCCGATGCCTAATTGAAAATATATTGTAAAATCCTGCATACTTCGGGTAACGGGTACAAAATAATTAAGAGATTTGTAACGAAAAAATCGGAAGGTTTAATGGCAATCTTACTGTATAAATGGCTTTGGACCATCGCTACTGTGCTCGGCACCCCATCAGTTACGGCAGAACCTGCTGTGGCAGCGCATCCCCTCTATGTGAGCGTGACCGAGATCAACCACAATGTTACGGATAAAACCCTCGAGATCAGTTGTAAAATTTTTACCGATGATTTTGAGAAAGGGATCGCTGAAGTGCTGAAAAAGAAAGTGGACCTCATCAACCCCTCCAATAAGGAGGAGGCCAATAAGCTGGTGAGCGAGTATATTTCAAAACATTTGAATATAACCGCTGACGGAAAACCGTTGAAGCTTGAATTTGTGGGCTTTGAAAAGGAGCGTGAGGTGATCTGGAGTTATTTGCAGGTGAGCGGGGTGCCCAATCCTCCTAAAAAGATCTCGGTAAAGAATAATATCCTTTACGAAACCTATGAATCACAGATCAATATGATGCATGTAACGGTGGGAGGTAAGCGAAAGAGTTATAAAGTGAGTAATCCGGAAACGGATGCGGTGTTTGAGTTCTAATCCTCATCATCCATATTCTCCTTGATCTCATCTGAGATATACACCAGCAATTTATCGATCCGCTGTGCGTCCATATCCACTACTTCAAAGCGGAAGCCCTGCCAATCGAGTTTATCTCCTGTATGGGGGATGCGTTCCAGTTTGTGAAGGATGAATCCCGCCAGGGTGTCGAATTCCTGCTCCCCTTCATTCATCCATTCTGTTTTCTCGAAATGCGTAAGGAAGTCATAGAAGGGAATCTGTCCGTCCACGAGGTAAGAGCCGTCCTCGCGTTCGCGGATCTCATAGTCCTCGATATCCATTTGAGGGAGGTCGCCCACGATGGCTTCCAGGATATCGTTGAGGGTGATCATTCCCTGGAGCGTGCCGTATTCATCCACGATGAAGCAGGCATGTATCTTTTGTTTCTTGAATTTCTCCAGTACGGTATAAGCGGTGATATTTTCAGGAACGAAGAGGGCCGGTTTCATAATTGCGGCGAAAACGGTCATATCGTTGGTAACGTACAGATCTTTGAGTGATACAACTCCTTTGAGGTTGTCCAGGCTGCCTTCGCAGATGGGGTAGATCGAATGTGGCTCACGGAGGATCTTTTCTTTGATGCTCACTTCATTGTCTGCCGCATCGAACCAGATGATATCACTGCGGTGGGTCATGATGCTGGTGATATTGCGATCGCCTAAGTGGAATACGCGCTCGATGATCTCCTGCTCGGCCTCTTCGATGGTTCCTTGTTCGGTGCCTTCGCTGATGATGGCCTTGATCTCTTCTTCCGTTACCTGAGTGTCCTTGGCCTTGATGCCGAGGAGTTTCACCAATACATGGGTGCTCTTGGTAAGCAACCAGATGAAGGGGTAGGTGATAAGAGTAACCACCCGCATAGGGGCTGCTACTGTTTTGGCGATCGTTTCGGGCCTGGAGAGGCCGATGCGTTTGGGCAGGAGCTCACCCAGCACCAATGAGAAATAGGTGATGATCACCACAATGATGGCAGTGGCGAGGCCGCTGGCATAATGTCTGGTAAGTTCGTATTGCTGGAGGAATTCAACCAGTCCGCTTTTGAGCTTTTCTCCGGAAAAGATACCGGTGAGGATACCGATCAGCGTGATCCCGATCTGAACTGTGCTGAGGAAGGTGTCAGGATGATTAGCCAGTTCCAGGGCTTCTTTGGCTCTTTTATCGCCCTTATTGGCCTGTGCTTCCAATCTGGCCTTTCGAGCCGATACCAGGGCGATCTCTGCCATCGAAAATAAACCGTTCAGTAAAATCAATCCCAGTATTATAAATATTTCTCCCATTGCTGGCTTTATTTGTCTAAGCTAAGCGTACCGATCTGACGGTTGAACATTTTGCCTGTCATATATCCGATCCCGCATCCTAATAATGACCCACAAAATACATCAAAAGGATAATGTACGCCCACATATATTTGGGTATACCCGATTATGAAGGCCCAAAAGAAGAAAATCCAGGCGATTTTTCCAATCACCGGTCGCAATGTTATAAAAAAGAACATAGCCTGTGCGAAATGGGAAGTGGCATGTGAACTGGTGAAGCTGGAGCTCTGGGGGCAATAGTTGATGAAAAATCTTAATTGCTGGGCCACTTCCAGGTCCTGGCAGGGGCGGGTCCGCATTATGGTCTGTTTGATGATCTGGCTGCTGAAGATATCGGCTAAAGCGGCCGTGATAACAGCTCCGGCAAACCACCACCAGCCTTTCATTTTGAAGTTCATGCCCACGAACAACAGGAGGAAAAGATAGAGGGGGATCCAGAAATAGGTCTCCCGCATATAGGGGAGAACGGTGTCCAGGAATTTATTACTCCAGTTCTGGTTGATATGGGTGATCAGCCAGGTATCCACCGGTTGAATGAGGTTCCAGAATGTTAACGTTAGGTTGCCGGGATCGAAAATCATAGCTACAAAAATAAAAACTATAATTTTAGCGCCTATTTTCTTTCTATGAAACATTTAATCAGAAGATTACCGGCCCTGGTCCGTTGGATTTTGAGCATTGGGGTTATCTATTTCCTGTTGTTTACGGCCATGCGCCTCGGATTGTACCTTTTCTTCAATAAGCAGGGGTATGGCCCGGGCCAGGTATTGGATGCCTTTTTCCTGGGCGCCCGCTACGATCTCCGGATCATCTGCCTGGTATTGCTGATCCTCCTGGTGCTGGGAAGCACTCCCTGGCTTCATCCTTTCAAGAGTAGTTTCGGAAAGAAATGGTGGAATGTGCTGCTGAGTATCATCACCTTGCTCATATTGTTCTTTTTTGTAGTGGATTATGCGCATTATGCTTACCTGGTACAACGCCTCAATGCCAGCGTGCTCAATTACCTGGAAGATGCAGGGATCAGCACCAGCATGGTATGGCAGAGTTATCCGGTGATCAGGCTGGTATTGGGCCTGATTGCAGGCACCTGGTTCATCGTTTGGCTGATCCGCCGCTCCTGGCGCAGGATCCAGGCCAGTACGCAACCTGTGAGCAAGCGTATGCGCATCACCAGTTTCGTGATCTGTTTCCTGGTTTGCGGGTTCTTCCTCTTTGGTAAATTCAGCCAGTACCCGCTTCGGTGGAGCGATGCTTTTGCCCTGGGGAGCGATTATAAAGCCAATCTATCCCTCAATCCCTTCGAGTCTTTTTTCAATACGCTCAAGTTCAGGGGTAATAAATTCGATAAGAAGAAGGTGGAAGAGCTCTTCCCGGTGATCAAACAATATTACAATCTCGATCCCAACACCGCCAGCCTGAATTTCGAGAGGGTAGTGGCTCCCCGCCCGGGAAGCATTACATCCAAACCGAATATAGTGCTAGTGATCTGTGAATCGTTCAGCGGCTACAAGAGCTCCATGTGGGGCAACCCACTCAACACTACGCCATTCTTCAACAGTATTTGCGAGAAGGGAGTCTTCTTCGATCGTTGCTTTACGCCTACCTACGGCACTGCAAGGGGCGTATGGGCCACTCTCACGGGAATGCCCGATGTGGAGATGCCCAAGACCGCCAGCCGCAATCCGGCAGCGGTGGACCAACATATCATCATCAATGATTTTGCCGATTACGAGAAATTCTATCTGATCGGTGGCAGTACCAGTTGGGCCAATATGCGGGGCCTACTCACCAATAATATCAATAATCTCCACCTCTATGAGCAGGACGATTATGATGCGCCCAAGATAGATGTATGGGGCATCAGCGACAAGAATCTCTTCCTGGAATCGAACAAGATCCTTGCAAAGCAGAACAAGCCTTTCTTTGCCGTGATCCAGACAGCCGATAACCATCGTCCCTACACCATTCCGGAAGAGGACAGGGCTGAGTTCAAGCTGATAGATGTACCGCAGGATTCGCTGAGCAAATATGGCTTCGAAACATTGCCTGAAGTGAATGCCTTCCGGTATACCGATTATTGCTTCCAGAAATTCTTCGAGGCCGCATCGAAAGAAAAATATTTCGACAATACCATTTTCGTTTTTGTGGGTGATCATGGGATCCCCGGCAATGCAGGCAGGATGTTCCCCGATGCCTGGACGGAACAGCGCCTGACCTCGGAGCATGTGCCGCTATTGTTCTATTCGCCCAGGCTGTTACAACCCCGGCGCATCAACGAAATTTGTTCACAGATGGATGTACTGCCCACCATTGCGGGACTGAGCAATATCAGCTATCTCAACAGTTCTCTCGGAAAGGATCTGCTGGATACCAGTTCTCATCATTTCGCCTTTATATTTGACCCGGATAACAGTATGACAGGTTTGGTAAAAGGAGATTATTTTTACCGCTCGCAGTTGAAAACGAAAAAAGAAGAATTTGTATCAGTGAAGGATAATAACAAGCCCGGCACAGATTCCGCAACGCTTGCATCGAAAGAGCAAATGCGATTGCTCAGTCAGGCCATTTATGAATCCGCCAAATACCTGCTGCTGAACAACAAGAAGAAAGTGCAGCAGCCGAAATAACAGCGTGCAGCCCTCGGTCGCCTCCGGTGAGTGAGAAATATTTGTTCGCTTCCGTCGAACATTGTGTCGACAGAGGCGACGGAATAGAAGTCAGTCGCGGGGACGCGAGCGACAAGGTACCCTGAGAACGATCCAGTCCTGTGTACCACCCTAAACAAACCTTATATGCGAACAGGAATAACCGGA
>JAGIAP010000137.1 GCA_017744805.1 Chitinophagaceae bacterium
CATGCTGGTAGTGAAAATGAAAAAGGTGATGAGCAGAAAGCCCAAATCCACCATGGGCGTGAGGTCTACGCGGGTAGAATGCTTTTTACTACGGCGAACACCGGCACCGCCGGAGTTGGTCGCCATGTTTATTTCGGCCATACGCAGGAGTTTTCAATGAGACTCGGTATGAAGATTTTTCCATAAGAAATCAGGAAGAGGAAGTGCTTGTTTTGAATGATATGCAGTGATCCATGGTAAAAGCAAAAGGGGCCGCTCATGGTGAGCGGCCCCTTCGGTTTATTTTTCTTTTTACAATTAAAATTCAGCGTTCTTGGGCGTGCGGGGAAAAGGGATCACGTCGCGGATATTGGTCATGCCTGTTACAAAAAGTATCAGTCGCTCAAATCCAAGCCCGAAGCCGGCATGGGGCACAGTGCCGTAGCGGCGTGTATCCAGGTACCAGCTCAGCTCGTCAACGGGAACATGCATGTCTTTCATCCTCTGGATCAGTACGTCCAGCCGCTCTTCGCGTTGTGAGCCACCTACGATCTCACCAATGCCAGGGGCCAGGATGTCCATCGCTGCTACAGTTTTGCCATCATCGTTGACGCGCATGTAGAACGATTTGATATCCTTCGGATAGTTGGTAACGATCACCGGTTTTTTGAAATGCTTCTCCACCAGGTAACGCTCATGCTCACTCTGCATATCGATGCCCCATTTCACGTCGTACTGGAATTTCTTCTTCTTGTATGCCGGGGATTGAAGCAGGATATCGATAGCCTCTGTATAAGTGATACGCTCGAACTTGTTGTTCACCACAAAGTCCAGCTTTTCCATCAGTCCCATTTCACTGCGCTTTTCCTTTGGCAGTGCTGCTTCCTCTTCGGCGAGGCGCTGGGCCAGGAACTCGATATCCTCACGGTTATGCTCAAGCGCATACTTGATGATATAGTGGATGAACTCTTCGGCCAGGTCCATATTGTCTTCCAGGTCGTAGAAGGCCATTTCCGGTTCGATCATCCAGAACTCAGCCAGGTGACGGGCTGTGTTGGAGTTCTCGGCCCTGAATGTGGGCCCGAATGTATAGATCTCGCCAAAAGCTGTGGCTCCCAGTTCACCCTCCAGTTGTCCACTTACGGTAAGGTTGGTGCTTTTGCCGAAGAAATCCTCTTTGTAATCGATACCGCCTTCTTCGTTGCGGGGCGGGTTATCGGCCGGCAGGGTGGTTACGCGGAACATTTCACCGGCGCCCTCGGCATCACTGGCGGTGATGATGGGCGTATGCATGTAAACAAACCCCTTGTCGTTAAAGAACTTATGCACGGCAAAGGCCAGGGTATGGCGAACACGGAATACCGCGCCGAAAGTGCTGGTCCTGAAACGCAGGTGTGCATTTTCGCGAAGGAATTCCAGGCTATGCTTTTTAGGCTGGATGGGGTAAACTTCGGCGTTGCTATCGCCCAGGATCTCCAGGGTCTTTGCTTTTACTTCCATTTTTTGCCCTTTTCCGAGGGAAGGGATCAGTTCTCCTGTAACCTTGATGGAGGCACTGGTGGTAAGTCTTTTGAGGGTAGCCTCATCCTGAGTGCCGAGCTCAACAACAACCTGCAGATTATTATTGGAAGAGCCGTCATTCAGCGCAATAAATTGATTCTGGCGAAATCCTTTCACCCAACCCATGACTGTAACTTCCTGGCCTTTCGGTTCTGTGGCCAGCAGATCTTTGATCTTGACTCTTTTGTTAAACATAATTCTGCAGATTTAATAATAAAAAGCCTGCGGCTTGCAGGCGGGAAGCAAAGATAACCAGCAGTCGGCAAAATGAAAGCGGAAGAATGGTGTTTTAGTGCCTGAACCGTACATTCAGCGCCATTGATGGCCATGATTTTACTCATATCGTAAATCCCGCCCGGATGATTTCGGTAAATTTGCTGTTTTGTACCATACCCAGAGGTCTTGAAATCATCAATACATATCGCATTAGTCGGTAACCCCAATAGTGGCAAGAGTTCCCTGTTCAATGTTCTGACAGGCCTGAACCAGAAAGTAGGAAATTTCCCCGGTGTTACTGTGGACAAGAAAACAGGCACCACCTCCATTACCCCTGAGCTGTCGGCAACCATCATCGACCTGCCGGGCACTTACAGTCTGTACCCCCGCCGCGAAGATGAGTGGGTGGCTTACCGGGTGCTGATGCAGCAGGACAAACAGGTGGCGGCCCCCGAAATGGTGGTACTGGTGGCTGATGCCAGCAACCTGAAACGCAACCTGCTCTTCGCTTCCCAGATCATCGACCTGAAACTCCCCGTGGTGATCGGCCTTTCCATGATGGACCTGGCCAAGAGCAAGGGCATCAAGATCGATGTTCCGGAACTGGAGCGAGAACTGGGCGTTCCCGTTATCCCCATCAATCCCCGCAAGAACAAGGGTATCCCCCAACTGAAGAAAGCCATCGAACAAACAGCTCAGCAATTGTACAAGACACCTGTCCGGGATTTCATCAACAATGAAGGACTGGCAACTGAAGCGGTTGGCAGCGTGAAAGAGCTGATCCCCGGCATGAGCGATTATAAAGCCATCCATTACCTGATCAATCACGAATCTTTCTCCCTGGACAATCAACTCCAGGAAAAGATCGAAGCCATAGAAGTAAAGAACCAGTTCAATCATACCAAAACCCAGGCGGAAGAGATCCTTCAGCGCTATCAGCGGATCGGGAATATCATGAAACAGGCCGTTACGGAGCCTTCCCCGCTGGAGAGGTCATTGCTGACAGAGAAGATCGATGATATCCTGTTACACCGTCGCTGGGGGTATATGATCCTGCTGGCCGTGCTCTTCCTATTGTTCCAGAGCGTATTCTGGCTGGCGGGCTATCCTATGGACTGGATCGATCAGGGCTTTTCCGCCCTTACCGGCTGGATGGGCAGTTGGATGCCAGCCACCTGGTGGAGCGACCTTATCATCAACGGCCTGCTGGCGGGTATTGGTGGTATCGTCATCTTCATTCCTCAGATCATGATCCTCTTCGGACTGATCACCCTACTGGAAGATACGGGGTATATGGCCCGCATCAGCTTCCTTACTGATAAGCTCATGCGTAAAGTGGGGCTGAACGGGAAAAGCGTGATGCCCATGATCAGCGGATTTGCCTGCGCAGTACCCGCCATCATGAGCGCGCGGAATATCGAGAATAAAAAAGAAAGATTACTTACCATCCTGGTTACCCCGCTGATGAGCTGTAGCGCCCGTCTGCCGGTGTATACCATCCTGATCGCCCTGGTGATCCCGGGCAAACTGTATTTCGGGTTCCTCAGTTTACAAGGCCTGGTGATGATGGGCCTGTACCTGTTGGGCCTGGTGATGGCCCTGGTGGTTTCCTGGGTAGCCAAATGGTTCATCAATATCAAAGAAAAGAGCTTTTTCATTCTCGAACTGCCCACCTACCGCGCACCACGCTGGAAAAATGCGCTGGTAACGATGGTGAGCAAGGCAAAGATATTCGTGTTCGAAGCAGGAAGGGTGATCCTGGTGATCTCGCTGATCCTCTGGGCCCTCAGCTCCTACGGTCCCGGAGATAAAATGGCCGCAGTAGAAAAAGAATACGGCACCCTCATAGAACAGCATCAGGCTGATTCAGTGAAAGTGGCTGAACTTCAGCAGCAGAAAAGCTCCGCCCTGCTGGCCAACTCCTATGCCGGCATCCTGGGGCATACCATCGAGCCAGCGATCAGACCACTGGGCTTCGACTGGAAAATTGGTATCGCCCTCATCACTTCTTTTGCCGCCCGTGAAGCTTTTGTAGGAACGATGGCCACCCTGTACAGTGTGGAAGGGGGCGACGATGCTGATCAGGCCACCCTCGCGGAAAAACTGAATGCCGCCAAAAGGCCCGATGGCACCAAGGTGTATACCCTGGCAACCGGATTGTCACTGATGGTCTTCTATGTTTTCGCAATGCAATGTATGAGCACCCTCGCCATTGTGAAGCGTGAGACCAAAAGCTGGAAATGGCCACTGATCCAACTGGCTTATATGACGGGCCTGGCTTATTTCATGAGCCTGCTGTTCTACCAGATCTTCAAATAAGCGCAATACATAATAAATCAAGAGGGCGTATCGGTGGATACGCCCTTCTGTTTTCAATACTTAAATGAAAATTACATTCGTCGACTGAAAAATCGTTTAAGAGGAAAGTGCTCTTTCCAGTTTTTTTCTGAGTTGCGGGAAGATCTTCCTTGCCAGGGCATCCATCACATCTGTTTTGGAAGGCCCCTTTTCGAAATTGAGCGCCCGCATCATTTTGAGGTCTTCATCGCTGAGCGCCCTTCTGTCTCCATTGTAGGTCACCGAAGTTTCCGTCCAGTCCACATCTTCAATAACGCTACCTCTTTCTATCAATCTACGGTCGTTGGTGCTGGTCAATTCAAAACTGAGGGTTCCCCTTGCATTCACTTTACGGATGGTAGTAACGATAGTTGCCCTGATGGTCCTGTAAACCGGTTTGCCGGTAGTATCCTTTCCCTGCTGTATTTGTTTGGTCACCTCCCTGCTTGATGAGCTGGGGATGCCGGTGCTGGTGTTGATATAATCCCATTTTGCTCCGAGCGCCCATTCAGGCCGCATATAACTTTTGCTTACCTCGATATCTGTATAGAAGCGGGCGGGGTAGTAGGTGGCAGAGGTTCCACCGAGCTCTCTCACCAGTTGCTCCTGAAAATAATCGGGCCTGTATCGCTGACCGGGATCCCATTCATTGAAGAAAACAGGGAAGTCCTCTCTCACGGGTGATACCACTACATCGATGATACTATTTTCCCAGGCTTCCTGGCTGAGATGATTGGCATCTTTATATCCATCCACATAACTGCTTGCCCTGCGGAAAAGGTCATATGCCCTGAGACTGCTTTGCCTGTCGTTCTTTTCAAAATTGTCCATTGCCTGTTGCCAGTAGTAATCGGCCGCATCTTCGCGGGTGGCCTGCAATTCGCCCAGGTAGTTCTTAGGCTGTATCATGGAAGTGGCGTTGGGAACGGCCTGGGTAGCCGTGTAAATGGTCTGAAGGGCATTGAGCTCTTTCAGTAATTTGTCCCATCTGGCGGGGTCCGCACTATTACGATATACAGTAACCGCTTCTTCATGACGGGCAACAGCCTGATTGAAAAAATATCTGAGATCGTCCTGTGCCTTGGTATTATCGGGTCTTTTCACCAACTCATTGATGGCGGCGAACAAGGGCTTGTCCTCGGTTACTGGTGCACGGAATTTTGAACTGCTGCAGGAGGCCAGCACTACTGAAAAGAATAAAAGGGTAAAGATCCGGTTCATATAAGGGTATTATTATGGTAATGAGACTCAAAATTGAGTCCATGGCTTGTTATTGGATTCACAATTCCGGTAACTCAACAAGGCTTTGTCACCTTCCAGATAATTTCCCGATCCAATAACATGGCAAATTAATAGATTCCAGTACTAAACCGATATTATGAAAAGGATCATAATTGTTATAGTGCTCGTTTTTGGAAGTTTTTTTGCCGCCTTTGCTGAGAACGGATCAGGGCGGGATAGTATTGCCCCGGACCCCAAAGATGTAAGCTCCATGAACGGCATCCTTACTGCCCTCTATGATGTGATCTCCGGGCCCGCAGGCCAGAAAAGGAACTGGGACCGGATGAGAACGCTCTTCATTCCTGAAGCCAGGCTGATCCCTACCGGTAAGCGGGCAGATGGCAGCACAGGCAAAAAAGTGATGAGCCTGGAGGATTATATCAACGCCAGCGGACCGGTGCTGGAGAAAATGGGATTCTTTGAAACCGAGATACACAGGACCGTAGAAGAGTTCGGCGGGGTAGTTCATGTATTCAGCACCTATGAATCCAGGAAAACAAAGGAAGATGAAAAGCCCTTCATGCGTGGCATCAATAGTATCCAGTTATGGAATGATGGTAGCCGCTGGTGGGTAGTCACCATTTTCTGGCAAAATGAAACGCCTCAATGGCCGATACCAGAGAAGTATTTGCGCTAAACACTTATCATATCTTACTCAACCTCTCCGCGGCCTGCGCCAGGGTGGATTCTTTTTTAGCGAAGCAGAACCGTATCACCTTATCGTCTTTGCCTGACTGATAGAAAGCAGATACTGGTATGGTGGCAATGCCGAACTCTTTGGTGATGCGGATCGCAAAATCCTTATCAGCTTCATTGCTGATGCGGTCATACTTGTAACATTGGAAATAGGATCCATAGCTCGGCAGGGGAGTGAACCTTGTTTTCGACATCAGGTCCTGGAAATAATCGCGCTTCTTCTGCATTTCCGGTGCAAGGGACAAATAAGAATCCCTGCTTTGCAAGAAGGCAGCAAGGGCCACCTGCGCAGGCGTATTCACGGAAAAGCAATTGAACTGATGCACTTTCCTGAACTCCTTTGTGAGTGCGGCCGGGGCCACGCAGTAACCCATCTTCCAGCCTGTACAATGATACACTTTGCCGAAAGAAAAACAGACAAAGCTTCTTGCCAGCAGATCGGGGTAGCGGAGCATGCTCTGGTGGGGAATATTATCGAAAATGAGATGCTCGTACACTTCATCTGAAAGGATCAGGATATTAGTATCCTGAACAATTTCTCGCAACGCTTCAATATCATCCTCCCTTAGCACAGACCCGGTTGGATTATGAGGCGTATTGATCATGATCATCCTGGTACGTGGACTGATCTTCTTTTTAACTTCTTCCCAGTTGATGCGATAATCAGGGAATTGGAGATCTATCAATACAGGTACAGCGCCATTGATGGTTACATTGGGGATATAGCTATCATAAGCAGGTTCGAAGATGATCACTTCATCGCCGGGTTGCAACACTGTGGTAAGGGCCGTATAGATCGCATAGGTGCCACCGGGAGTAATGGTGATCTCCGTATCGGGGTTTACCTGTGTATTGTAGAGGAATGAAATCTTTTCAGCGATGGACACTCTGAGCGGCATCCAGCCTGGCATGGGAGCATACTGGTTGAAGCCGTCCTTCATGGCGCTGTTCACCAGTGCGGTGAGCGCTTCGCTCATGGGAAAATCAGGGAAGCCCTGTCCGAGGTTGACGGCCTTGTATTCGGTGGCAAGGCCACTCATGACGGTGAAGATGGTAGTTCCGACGTCCGGAAGCTTTGAGTCGATTGCGAGAGGGTTGTTCACAGTGATCATTTGGATAAATTTAAAAATTAGCGGGCGCTCCTTGTTATTTTTTCAGCTCCGCTTTCACCTTAGCCGGAAGGCTATCCACCACCAGGTCATAACTATGATCGATCCATTCTTTCAGGAGCTTGCCTGAAACCGAGCCATCCACAGTGATGGTGTTCCAGTGTTTTTTGTTCATATGGTATCCTGGCTGAACGGCATCATAGCGTTCTCTTAATTCAATGGCCAGATCGGGATCGCATTTCACGTTGAAGGTGAGCGGATCATTATCCAACCCTGTCAACAGGAACATTTTTCCGGCCACTTTGAATACCAGTGTATCGGGACCAAAGGGCAGGGTCTCTTCTACTGCCGGCTTTGCCAGGCAGTAGGCTCTGAGGGTGTCGATATTCATACAACGAATTTAGGCAATGATGGCGCTCACTTCTATCTCCACCATAAATTCCTGCTCTATGAGGGCGCTCACTTCTATCATGCTGAGGCAGGGCTTGATATCCCTGAAGAATTCCGCATGTCCACGGCCATACTCTTCCCACTGTTTGATATCGGTCACAAACATGCGGCATCGTACCACATCTTTGAGGGAGGCACCGGCCTGGGCGAGCACTTTTTCGATCTTCTGGTAAGCGTATTTCGTTTGTTCGTAAGGGTTGTTGAGGCCAACTACCTTGCCGTTGTCGTCTACGGCAACGGTTCCGGTAACTTCGATGAAATTACCTACGCGCACAGCGCGGCTATAGCCTACAATGTCTTCCCATTTGGCTCCCGAAGAATAATTTGTTCTTTTCATGATCAGTCTTTGATTTCAATATTGTCGGGCAGGATCATCGCCTCATTATGGAGGCGGAGGTACACCTGGGTGGCGGTGACCACATCTTTCTGACAATAGGTTGCGATGCGTTTGATGTCTTTTTCACGCCAGTAAACGTCGCCGACCATTTTGCCATCGATATCATCCTTGGGTGTAGGTATACCGAGTGTATGTGCTAACAGATTGAGAGAGGTATAGTTCTTGAAATCCCCGAATTTCCACAGCTCCATCGTATCCAGATGGGATACTTCCCAGGGCTTTTTGCCAGCTGTATTGAGGATGGGAGGGATGATCATGCCATTGATGATCATTCTGCGACAGAGATAGGGGAAGTCGAATTCTTTTCCGTTATGGGCGCAGAGGTATTTATTACTGTCCATGGCCCATCGCTTGATCATTTCGCAGAAGCGGAGGAGGAGTACTTTTTCATCATCGCCATAAAAAGATTTCAGGATCAGTTTTTTGCCTTCGCTATTGCCCTGGATCAGGCCGCAACTG
This sequence comes from Chitinophagaceae bacterium, assembly GCA_017744805.1. Lineage (GTDB taxonomy): Bacteria > Bacteroidota > Bacteroidia > Chitinophagales > Chitinophagaceae > Pseudobacter. Next base: position 8,485 of record JAGIAP010000137.1, read on the forward strand.
ATACAGACCACCTTTCCAAACTCCGCATAGATGGCTGATTTGCCGTAAATGGATTCCACTGTTTCATCTTCCTTTCCTCTCAGCAGGTAGGCGCTTTTGGTGACCCAGAGCTCTTTCCACACTTCCGGAACTTCGTCATAGGTGGCGTATTGCGACACGGTTTCGATATCGAGGAACAGAATATTATTGAGTGGGATCATATTACAAAAATTTATCGCCTTTGTTCCTTTTTACTTCGGCAACGTATTCTTTGATCTCCTGTTCTTTTTCTTTTTTGCAGATGAGCAGTACATCATCGGTGTCTACCACAATGAAGTCTTCCATGCCCTGGAGCAGTACGAGTTTATCTTTCTGCGCATGCACCATATTGTTATGGGAATCGAAGACCATCACTTCATTACCTGCCACGGCATTGCCGAGATAATCCTTTTCAAGGTTCTCGTAGGCGCTGTTCCAGGTGCCGAGATCACTCCATCCGAATGAAGCAGGTATCAGGTACACGTTCTCTGCTTTTTCCATGATTCCGAAATCGATACTGATATTGGTGCACAGCGGGTAGATCTCCTGCAGGGCTGCATTTTCTTCGGGTGTATTGAAGCGGGCTTTTTCGGCCTGGAACACTTCATACATTTCGGGCAGGTATTTTTCGAAGGCAGTAACGATATTCTTCACCTGCCAAACAAAGATGCCTGCATTCCAGAGAAATTCACCGCTGGAGATAAAGGCTTTGGCCAGTTCCAGGTTTGGCTTTTCGGTAAAAGTCTTTACCTTATATACATTGTCCGATACTTCATATTGTTCGTACTGGATATAGCCGTATCCTGTATTGGGGTAAGTGGGTTTGATACCGAGCGTGATCAGGGCATTGTGTTTGGTCACAAAGCTGAGGGCTTCGAGGCAAACCTTATTGAAAGCGATATTATCGAGAATGAGGTGATCCGCCGGGGCCACTACCATGCTGGCATTGGGATCGAGCTGCAGCAATTTGAAAGAGATATAGGCAATACAGGGAGCGGTATTTTTGCGGGAAGGCTCGCCCAGGATATTCTGGAGGGGCAACTCCGGCAATTGCTTCTTTACGATATTGACATATTCCCCGGAGGTGACCACGTAGATATTTTCAACGGGCACAAAGGTTGCAAACCTGTCAAATGTAGACTGGATAAGCGTTTTACCAGTATTCAGAATATCGAGGAACTGTTTCGGGTAGTTACTGCGGCTCATGGGCCAGAATCGGCTTCCGATACCACCTGCCATGATCACTACGTAATGATGTTTGTTCATTGTGAAAGGTTATTCTCGCTATATCAGGCCCTCTCTAACGAGGTCGTGTAAGTGAATTATTCCCAGGTATTGGATTCCGGAGCTTACAACCAGTTGGGTTATATCGTACTGCCTGAGCAGATCCAGGGCTTCAACTGCCAGTGCATCCGGACCGATGGTTTTCGGATGGGCTGTCATGATCTCTGTGGCAGTAACATTATCCAATGATACGCTTTTTTCCAGCATCCTGCGCAGGTCACCATCGGTGATGATACCCAGCAGTTCCTGGTCATTGCCGGTTACGGCGGTTACTCCCAGTCGTTTACGGGAGATCTCTACGATCACTTCTTTCAGAGTGGCGTTTGCCTTAACTGCAGGCTTTTCATTCTGAGTATAGAGGTCCGCCACTCTCAGGTATAATTTCTTTCCCAAAGTTCCGCCGGGATGGAACCTGGCGAAATCATCCGAACCGAAACCTTTCAGCTCCATCAAAACAACGGCCATGGCATCGCCCATCACCAGTTGTGCCGTGGTGCTGGAGGTAGGGGCCAGGTTATTGGGACAGGCTTCCTGAGAAACGGTGGTATTGAGAACGATATTTGAATTTTTGGCCAGGAAGGAATGCATATTGCCAACCATTCCGATGAGGATATTGCCGAAGTTACGGATGAGGGGCACCAGCACTTTGATCTCTGGGCTCTCACCACTTTTGCTGATCACCAGCACCACATCTTCCTGCTGAACCATGCCCAGATCGCCATGAATGGCATCTGCAGCATGCAAAAAGATAGATGGAGTGCCTGTGGAATTAAGGGTGGCCACGATCTTTTGAGCGATGATGGCAGATTTGCCTATGCCACTGATTACCAGCCTCCCTTTGGAATGCTGGATAGCCTGAACGGCTTTCTCGAACTGATCATCGATCATGGGCTGCAATGCATTGATGGCATTGGCCTCCTGCTGAATGGTTTTCAGCGCAACTGATTTAATATCAATAGAAGACACAGCGTTCATAATTCAATTAGGCGCAAACCTACGGAAATATAGTGTGAAAATAAGTAAATGCAATACAGCCTCATTTGTTGAAACAATAGTGTTAAATCATTTGCATAACCATTAATTTGAAGTAAATTCGCAACCCTTAATAAAAATACCAGTCCATCTAACCGGGACTTCACCAGAACCAGACTAACAACGGCCTTTAACGGGGGTCAGCCACATGAGACCGAGAATATTGCGCAGGCAATAGCGTGCGAAAGGTCCTTTTCCTATTCAACACCTGAGATGGGTGACATAAATCTATTGATCAAAGTTTGATACGCAACAATAATATATAACTGATAGTAGCAGGTATTGTTGAAACAATTTGTGTGAAGGAAATTTTAAGAGCATGGCAACAACGACCAAAAAAACGTCCACAGCCAAATCGGCTAAAGGAACAAAAAGCGCAACCGGATCATCCACTAACGGCTCTGCAAAAAATGTAGCTCCCACCAGTGCATTCCTCCATGAAGCATTACAGGAACATTTCGGATTCGATGCATTCAAAGGCAATCAGGAAGCCATCATTCAAAGTTTACTCAGCGGACAGGATACATTCGTAATTAAACCCACCGGAGGTGGTAAGAGTTTATGTTACCAGCTTCCGGCCATCATCAGCCCGGGTGTGGCCATCATTGTGAGCCCACTGATTGCGTTGATGAAAAACCAGGTAGACCTGGTAAGAAGCTATAGCAGCAAAGACGATGTAGCCCACTTCCTCAACTCTACCTTAAGCAAGAAAGAGATCCGCGCCGTTCAGGACGATCTTCAGAGCGGGCGCACCAAAATGCTGTATGTAGCCCCTGAAACGCTTACCAAACAGGAGAACCTGGAATTCTTCGCCGAGCTCAAACTGTCTTTCTTCGCAGTGGACGAAGCACACTGTATCTCCGAGTGGGGCCACGATTTCCGCCCGGAATACCGCCGTCTCCGCGAAATGATGACACAGATCAACCCGGATATCCCCGTTATCGCCCTCACGGCCACGGCCACTCCGAAAGTGAAGAGCGATATCATCCAGAACCTCGGCCTCCGCGAACCCAATGTGTTCATCTCCTCCTTCAACAGGCCCAATCTCTACTACGAGATCCAACCCAAGATCAAAAAAGACCAGACTCACAAGAATATAGTTCGCTTCATCAAACAGATGAAGAACAAAAGCGGTATCATTTATACACTGAACCGTAAAACCACCGAAGAACTGGCAGACATGCTGGTGGCTAACGAGATCAAGTCCGTAGCGTATCACGCCGGCCTGGACTCAAAGCTCCGCGCAGAACGCCAGGACCAGTTCCTGAACGAAGATGTTCAGGTGATAGTGGCCACCATCGCATTCGGTATGGGTATCGATAAACCCGATATCCGTTTCGTGATCCACTACAATATCCCCAAGAGCATCGAGAACTACTACCAGGAAACCGGACGTGCCGGCAGGGATGGCCTCGAAGGGAAATGTATCCTTTACTACTCTCATAAAGACGTTGCCAAACTGGAACACCTCATGCGCGATAAGCCCCTCAGCGAACGCGAAGTAGGAGCCCAACTGATCAACGAGACTGTAGCTTACGCGGAAAGCGGAGTTTGTCGCCGTAAAGTGCTCATGAGCTATTTCGGGGAAGACTATACCACAAAGAACTGTGGAGAGTGCGACAACTGCCTTCATCCCAAAGAGCAGGTGGAAGCGAAGGACAATGCCGTGAAAGTGCTGAAAGTGATCAAAGCCCTGGACGAACGCTTTGCCACAGACTATACCGTGAACATTCTGATCGGAAGGCTTACACCCAATATCACGATGTTCCGTCATGAAGGTATCGCCGAGTTCGGTATCGGAAAAGATGAGCCCGACCATTACTGGAGCTCGCTGATCCGCCAGATGCTACTGGCAGGACTGCTCAGCAAAGAGATCGAAGATTATGGCGTACTGAAGATCACCAAGGCCGGGGAAGCCTTCTTCAAGAAACCGAAATCGTTCCCGATCGTTCTGAACAACCTCTACGAAGAAGCCAATGCAGATGACGATGAAGCAGGCACAGAAACAGCTACAGGCACCGCCACTGATGAGAAGCTCTTCGAAATGCTGAAAGACCTTCGCCAGAAGGAAGCCAAGAAAAAACAATTGCCGCCATTCGTGATCTTCCTGGAAACCTCCTTACAGGATATGGCAACGCTTTACCCCACCAACCTGCAGGAACTGGAGAAATGTTCCGGGGTGAGCAAGGGTAAGGCTATCCGCTACGGAAAGCCGTTCATCGAACTGGTTGCGAAATATGTTGAAGACAACAATATCGAGCGCCCCGATGATTTTGTGATGAAGAGTGTAGTGAACAAGAGCGCCAATAAGGTTTATATCATTCAACAAACAGATAAGAGGATCCCCCTGGAAACCATCGCCAAGAACAAAGGCTGGAGAATGGATGCGATGCTGGAAGAGATGGAGACCATCGCGGCAAGCGGCACCAAACTGAACCTGGACTATGCCATCGATGAAATGCTGGACGAACACGAACAGGAGGATATCCTTGAGTATTTCAAAGGTTGTGAAACCTCCTCCTTACAGGTGGCACAACAGGAACTGTCTGATGGCAATTTCACCTGGGAGCAGTTGAAGATCATGCGTATCAAGTTCCTGGCCCAATACGGCATGTAGGAACCGCTGAAAAAGAAAGAAAAACAAGAAATAATTCAATTATTTTCAGGTTATTAAAACGAATCCCCCTATTTTTGCACCCCGATCAGATAATACGACAGGCTGTGAAAATAGGGGAGAGCGTTTGAAAGTTGTATTGAGATAAATGGTGCGGTAGCTCAGTCGGTAGAGCAAAGGACTGAAAATCCTTGTGTCGGCGGTTCGATCCCGCCCCACACCACAGAAAAAGCGATTACGGAAACGTAGTCGCTTTTTTAATAATTGCCATTACCGGGTCTCGGTTTTCTCCAATAAAGACTTCATTATTTCCTGAGAATAGAAACAACTCCTGATATGTCTTTCTTGCAGCACTATGGTCACATCCAGTTCTTTTAGCCCTGACTGCGCCAAACAATCCTTCCGCATAAAGAATGCATTGAATCCTTCCCTATTGGTGGCTACAAGTGTATATCCTG
>JAGIAP010000138.1 GCA_017744805.1 Chitinophagaceae bacterium
GAAGAATACTTTCCGGGTTACCAGGAAATGATGGGAAAGATTGGCAGGGAACGTGGCTGGTCAACACCCACCCGCGCGCAATTTGAGGCGCAGGCAGGACGTGAGGGAGCTTATGTTGTAGGAAGTGCTGAAGAAGTTGCGGAAAAGATCCTTCGCCATAGCAAATCGTTGGGAGGTATTTCGAGATTTACTTTCCAGATGGATAATCCGGGTCTCACCAAAGAGCAGGTATACAGATCGATAGAGTTGATCGGATCAAAAGTTATTCCGCTGGTCAATGCATCATCGGACCTGAAATAGAGGTAATGAATAAGCGCCATACAAGTCCAGCTTGTATGGCGCTTGAATAAAGGGCTATTGATCATTTGGTAAGTAGTGTCTCCAGTTTAGCTTCCAGCTTTGGGCCGTGTAGATTGGCTGCAATAATTTTACCCTCCGGGTCAAGCAAAAAATTATTGGGTACGGATTCAATACCGTAAAGTTCCCGCGCCTCATCGCCGTACACACTGATCCATGGCAGGTTCATATTCCGGACCATTTTAGTCCATCTTTGCCGGTCACTGATCCTGCCGGTGGTATCAGTGATGGATACATCCAGTATTTCAAAATTCCTGTTCCTGAAATTAGCATAGATATTTTTGAGATCCCTTTTCTCGGTCATGCAGGGACCGCACCAGGTGGCCCAGAAATTGAGCAATACATATTTACCCCGGAATTGGGACAACGAGACCAATTGACCGAGTGTGTCTTTCTGTGTAAAATCCGGCGCTGTTTGTCCAATATTGGTGTGTTCCCATAAAGTGATGATCTTCCCGAATTTCTTACCAGGGACAGAGTTCCTGATATCATCGGAGAGCAGTTTGTATAAAGGCCCTACCTCCCTGACATCAGGGACTTTTCCAAATTGATACCTCAACAGGAAAAGGGATACCATCGAATTGGGATATTGCCGGATGAAATTTGTATGCACTTGTCTGGTTGCCTGGTTATTTGACAGTGCATTGGCCCTCAGGATGGAATCCATGGCCGGCGATTTCCTTTCTTCAGGGGTCAGGCTTCGATAATACATGCTAAATGCCACGCTTTTATCCCAGATAGGGCGTAACGCAAGATGTAGAGCATCATAATCCTTATTCACTTGTCCCCCTTTCACCGTCATTTTGGTGATCGAGTCCCCACTCATTTCAATAGTGCCATTGGTGAGGTAGAAGCCCCGGCCGCCACTTACTGCTTGTGGATTATCAGCCCGGTAAACTCTGAGATTGGCTTCTACCGGATAATTGAACGATCCTTTGAAAATGAAAGCTCCTTTTTTGATATCAGCAGTGTCCTTTTTGAGCTCACTGCCGTTCCAATAAGAAAGGATCATTTTGTTGGGGGCATCCAGTTTACCGATCTTCCCCCTTACTGTATATTTTATTTGCGACTGTGCCAGTAACGATAGCAATGCACATGACGAGAGTAGCAAAATTTTATGACATGACATCCGGTATATTATTTTATTAGTTTGTTATAGATCATTCTTCTTCCAGCGTTTCTCCGTTTTGGATATGTTGCAGGTTCCGTTCCATCAGTTCCCTATGAAAGCTGACCTGGGGCAAGGTTGTCAGGGAAACCTGTTTCCAGCGGATGGCAGCTTCGATCTGTTTGTTCAGGTAAAGGACGTTGGCATAGATGCTCGGTATCAGGTAGTATTGATCATAATTGGCAATAGCCTGTTCCATCCAGCGCAGGGCTTTTGCATTGGTTTGGGGCTTGCCTGCAAATTCCCGGATATAGATCACCACATTGGCAGTTATGATATTGGCGACCCTCCTTGCCTGTAACTCATCATCGGGGATACGATAATTGAAAGTAATAGCCTTTGTTTTAGTAACAGGGTGTGCTGCATAATAGTGGCATACGCTATCCAGCCATCGGTCTGCCTTGCGTTGATAGATTGCCCACTGATTGGTGCCTGCATAGTAATCCAACCAGCCGGCATCCCTGGCAACGAGATTCCTGACAGATGCAGGTTGCTTATCCATAGCCCGGAGGCAGGCCTTCATGAAATGCTCACTCCTGATCTCTTTTGCATAATTGTTGGTACGTGTGATCATTACTGATTTGAAGGAATCATTGAGCAGGGCAAGCTGCTGCTTGCTGGCATTCTTTCGATAGTAATCGATGTTCTTATCCAGCAAGTCAGCAGCCCGGCCACCAAAACAGAGCTCTTTCCAGTAACGGGTGAGAAAGTTCAACATGGCTATACTATTCGGCCGCATGGCCGTTTGAACGGACAAGTATTGTTCTATTGCTCCGGTTGCATTGATCTCATTTGCTGTCAACCTGTCGATATAAGCGCGCAGGAAAGCGGTGTCTTTTTTCTTTTTCGGATAATCGATCTTCATCGCCACCAGGTTTCCGGGCGTAGTGAATTCCTGATGTGAGGAGCGTGCCAGTTCCAGGAAGGTCGTATCATTTCGGTAACCAGTAGCCCGGTTATACAGGTTGCCATTCCCGTCTACAAAAAGAAAACTGGGGAAAATGGCCACGGCATATTTTTTGGCGATATCTACTCCTTCTCCTTTTTCTGCATCCAGCTTGAAATTGATGAAGTGTTGATTGAAATAGGTGCCTACTTCCTCTTTTTTGAAAACTGTTTGGGCCATTCTTTTGCAGGGGCCGCACCAACTTGTGTATACATCTATAAATACCAGCTTGCCTTCTTTTTTAGCTTTGGCGCTGGCAGCGGCAAAAGAACCGTGCTCAAAGTTGATCTCCTGGGCTATGCAGCCAAAGGCCAGTATGGATGCGATGAAAAGTAATTGGATCTTTCTCATGGTTTTAATCCTGTTTGTTGCCAATGGCCTGGATATCTACATTGTAATTGTTCTTGAAATAGTTGATCAGGAGATCGTATTTTCTACGGGTAAAGCCCAGCGAATCCACATTTGGGTTCAACATCCATGCGTCCAGTGCAGCCTTGGGTTTGGTACAGATAGTATCGAGATAGTTGACCATATCGGTCATAGGATCGGGCGAACGGTTGCCTGCATACACCGTGAGGAATCCGTATTTGTATTTATTGGCATTGGTGAGCACGCCGAGGGTATAATCGCTGATCTTATGGAACTGGTCAGGCAATGGCACCAGGGGCGGCATCGTGCTGATGGAGGGATACATCAGATGTTTGAGGAATGTTCTGTTGAGCTGGCTTTTCAGCAGGAGTTTATTTGATAATGAATAACTGTTGAAGGCTGTATCTATTTTCGGCAAGGTGATATGATCTGCTCCTTCGATGGGGATGGTCACCGGGTTGACCCGGGGGGTATCATAAATCTTCGCGGTAGCGTTCCAGGTAGTATTATAGATCAGCCCGGCCAGTAATATCTTTGAAGGCAGGCATCTTTTTTTGAAATCCTCAGGATAGAAACTGAACCAGTACTGTTCCATGAAATCGAGTGCGGACTGGATGGCGATGGAATCTCCGCATCGAATTAAGACTGGTCCTGTCCTGGGTGTGATATTGCCATTGGGTGGGTCTGCCAGGTTATAGCTGAAGGCATAGTTGAAATCGATATCCGAGAACTTGTAAAGGATATAGGAATTGTAACGATTGTAGTAGTCCACGATCTTTGTATCGAATGCCGAGTTGCCCTGTGGTAGCTGGAAACGTTGTTGTTTCTTTTCGGAGATCACCACCGGGTTATTGTCTTTGCGGCAGGCGATCGCCAATAGGACGCAAGCCAGTACCACTGCAAAACTGATCGTTGGGTTATATGATGTAGTAAAACGCATATCGGTAGAATTAAGATGGTTCAATATCGGGATCAGGGATTTTGTGTGAGCAGTGGATTTGCCTCCAGCGCTGTTGGTGGGAATTTCATCACATACCGGTTGCCACCCTGCGGAAGGGTATAAGTTTCTACTGGTAAGGACGGATTGGTCACTACAGGCTCATTGGGATCGAATGTATGCACGATCTCCGGTTGGCCGTAACGACGCAGATCGAACCAGCGGAATTCCTCGAAGCAAAATTCCCTTCTTCTTTCCTGCTTGTAGAATTCGAATACTTTAACTGGATCATTATCCAGCGAGGCCAATGTGACCATGGTATTGGACGAACCAGCCTTGAACCGTTTTGTTCTGAGTAAATTCAGGTCATCCAATGCAGCCTGCAGGGAAGCATTCCCTTCACCCGCCATTGCTTTGCGTATGATGGCTTCGGCCCTGTTCACATAGGCTTCGGACATGCGGAAGCAGCGGCCGCCTTCGGATAGCCGGTTGACCTTGGAGGCCGTATAATAACCGCTTGTACGGGTCAGGTAGAAATTGGGAGAAGGATTGGACACGAAAGGAGTGTATCGCATATCATTCGTTTCATACAGGTCGGTGAGCTCATTGGATGCCAGCATCACCGGTGTAACAGGTGGTTGATAGAATACCTGCATATCTCCACCTCTCGAACCACTGAACAGGAATAAGGTTTCTACATTGGTGGATGCAATGAATGGTGTATTGGCAGGAGATGAGATCGACTGGGTGGAGGGTGTTTTCCAGGTATTCAGATCTGTGAGCTGCGGATAGTCCCCGATAAGCTTATTGGTATAGCCCAGCACCTTGTCCCATTGCTCCATGTGCAGGTAGATCCGGCTGGCCAGCAACCAGGCAGAGCGGTAATTGATCCGGTATACGGAGGACAATTTCTTATTCTTTTCCAGTAAACTGATCGCTTGTCCGATATCTGATTCCATCAGGTCATATACTTCTTTCACCGTATTGCGGGCAAGTGGCTTTTCAGCGATGCCACCGCTACGAACGATCGGTACGGCCGGTGACACATTGTTCTTGTTCACCGGATCATTGTATGGGCGGCCATACAGGTTGGCCAGCATGAAGTAATAGTAGGCCCGCAGCGTAAGCGCTTCGCCTTCTATTTGTTCTTTCTGGTCTTGCGGCCCGCTTACATCATTCAACATATCCAGTACTACATTGCAACCCCTGATCCGGTTATACAATTGCTGGTAAGGATTCCTGCTGGTTTGTAAACCATAGGTAAGATTGATGATCTCTTCATATGGATTGTCTGACCAGGTATAAAAAGGACGGGCATAAGGTTGAACATAAGTCAGGTCCCTGTTCTGCATATGACAATCATCATCCAGGAAGTTGAGGAAATTACAGAATGAAAAGCCATCGGTAGCTGTGGATGAGCTACCCACAAAAGGGTAGCCTTCCCTGGCCAGCAGTTCATTGAGAGAGGCCACGGTTTGTGGGGTCATCTCGTCCTGGGAACGTTCTTTTAAGAATTTCCGGCACCCGCCTGGGATGACCATCGTGGCGGCCAGAATATATATCAACAGGTTGTTTCGTTTCATGATTCTTGTTTTTTTGAAGTGGGTCAGAAACCAACATTCAGACTGAAGGAAACTGTTTTCATCCGTGCAATGGTAGGGGTAACGGTATTGGCATCGATAGAAAGTACTTCGGGATCCTGGCCATTCAGCTTACTGCTGGCAATCACGAAGGGATTGGTGATATTACCGGAGAGAGACAGGGTATTCAGGCCTTTGATCCTTTTCAATTGTTGCTTCGTGAAAGTATAGCTGACCACGATATTGTTGCAACGCAGGTGGCTTCCATTCACTACCCGCAGATCACTATAGTTGTACATTGAATACCGGTACCAGGCAGTGCCCAGTGTACCGATGGACCCGTCACCGAAATTAGAGCTGGGACTTTCATCCCTGGCATAGATGGCCGGAATATCAGTGAATGCTTCATCGCCGGGTTTTTGCCAGCGCTGCGTTAACTGGCGGCTGGCATTCTTATCCGCTCCCGGTGCCTGGTACTGTCCATTGACGCCAGCCAGTAAAATGGGATTGAGACGGAGATAATAGTTCAACTGCATATTGAAATTGGCCGTCAGCATGAAATTACGGTAACGGATAGTTGTCAACAGGCCTCCGGTGATCCTGGGAGTTGAATTACCACTGTACACCAGGTATTTGGTGGGATCTGGGTTCTTCAGCAGCGCCAGGTTGGTATCCACATCCAGGTAACGGAACATGGGCTTGCCGGTTTTGGGATTGAGGCCGGCATAATCGAATGACCAGAAGCCATCCACCGGGTAGCCATCCGTCAGTGCCGTACCATTGGTGAGGGTTCGGATGGTAGGCGTATATTTCGGTTTTACCACATTGTTGAAATTGAAGCTGGTATTGAATTGGAGCGACCAGTTCCAGTCTTTCGTCTTAACAGGTACCACACGCACGGAAAGATCATAGCCCCTGTTCTCCATATCGCTTCCATTCACATACATCTGCAAAGTGCCGTATTCCACCGGTACAGTGCGAAGTGAGATGAGGTCTTTGGAGTACTTGTAGTAAAAATCGAAGGTGACGGCAAACCTGTTGTTGAGCACAGATAGATCCAGGCCAATATTGGTGGTCCTCGTTTTCTCTTTGCGCAGGTCAGGATAAGGCATGGACTTGATATTGAGGTAGGCTTCGCCGGTAACAGGATTGTATACCGGTGTGTTGTATTGTGCAATAAGGTTGGGCCCTACCGATTCCACGATATTCCCCTGGAACCCGAATGAACTGCGCACGGTGAGGGTATTGATCCAGGTAAGTCTTTGCCGGAACCATTTTTCCGCCAGCACATCCCATCTGGCACCGATGGCCCAAACGGGATTGAAGCCTGCATTGGAAAACTGTCCGAACCTGTTGGAGGCATCGTTCCTGCCATTGAAGTTGAAGGTATATTTCCGGTTGAAGGAATACGTGAGGCTTCCGAAATAAGAGACAAAATTGGTCAGGCCATTGGTGCGGCGGTTGTAATATTTATTGATCATCTGATCAGTGGCGAGATTGTTATGTACGATGGAATAATCGTAATCGATCACATCACCCCTGTCTGGGAAATAGCCATAGTTCTTGGTGGCAGTACCTTTATATTCATTACTGCGTAATTCCATACCACCCATGAAATTGAGCCCGTGCTGCTGGCTTCGTCCCAATGACCGGTTGAAGTTGAGTATGTTCCGGAACAGGTAGCCATCGCGGTTCATATCTTCCTTTTCCAGAATACCTCCGCGGGCCAGTACGGAAGCCTGTTCATAGATGCTGCCTTTGGGATATTCTCCGAAATTGGCGCCACGGATCTGCGCCACATAATAGGAGTATTCATCGGCCCAGCGTTGTGTGGTGGTCCTGTCGAAATTGTAAGCGAACATCGTTTGCCAGCTCAGCGATTTCAGGATCTGCACCTGCAGGTCCGTATTGAAATTGAAGCTCTTCCCATCCACTGTATTGCCGGTATGTGCGCGCTCATTTTTGAAATTATAATTGAGGCGTGAAACGAAGGTGGAAGTAGTGCCATTGGGAAGGGTAACATTGGTATTCATGTTGTACATCGGGTAGAGCTCATCGGGTGTCAACTCCCGGTTGGTGCTCAATGCATATTGTGAAGGGTTCACGTTGGTATAGAAGCCATTCGTATTCAAAGATGATGCATTGAGGCCTACATGCCAGCGCATCCGGGCATTGAGCCGGTAATCCATATTCATCAGAGCACTGAGGCGTTTCTGGTCATTGCCAATGGCGCTATGTGCCGTGGTATTATAACCGAAGGAAGCATAGAAGGTGCTCTTGTCGGAACCACCGTTGATGCTCAGGGTATGATTCTGGTTGAGGGCATTACGGAACAGCTCATCAAACCAGTCAGTATTGTTCGTTTCCAGTTGTGTAACCTTTTCATTGAACTCCTGCTGGGAGATCGCCTTGTTGATCAACGCATAATACAATCCTTCATATCCTACATTCTGCGGGCCTTCCACTGGAACGCCATTGGCAAACCCCTGTGCTCCTGGCGTGGAATAGTTGACCCCTTTTTCAATGAGCTCCCGGGACAGGGCCACCCGTTGCGCAGAGTTCATCAGGTCTGTCTGGCGGTAAGAGGGCTTTTGTGTAATACTCCAGTCAGACCGGAAATTGATATTGGTGCGGCCCGCTTTTCCTTTTTTGGTGGTGATCACGATCACCCCGTTGGCGGCACGCACTCCATACAGCGCGGTGGCCGAGGCATCCTTCAGGAAAGTAATATCTTCGATATCATCAGGGTTCAAGCCGGCAATGCCATTACCTGAAATGCTCATGCCGGCCAGCATGGAGGCCCTGTCTGCAGCGTTGAGGATATCATCCAGGTTCTGGTTCTTGAAAGGGAAGGGGTCTTCCCGGATGATCCCGTCCACCACCCAAACCGGTTCGCGGTTACCCATCAACGTGGAAGTTCCACGTACCCGTATCTTGGGATTGGAGCCCACAGTTCCGTTAGGGATGGTAATGCTTACACCAGGGATCTGTCCCTGCAAGGCAATGTCCACCCTGGGTATACCGGCAATCCGTACATCTTCTCCCTTAACATTATAGGTAGAGCCAACCGACTCCCATTTGCGAAGATTTTGGAAACCCGTGACCACCACTTCTTCCTCGGCTTTCTGAGTGTTCTTCAGCACTACGATCACCGGCCTGTGCTCATTTGCCACCACTGTTTGGGGCTCGAAACCGATATAGGAGATGCGCAGTTTCGAAGAGGGAGGAATGGATAGAACAGACTGGCCTTTTATATCCGTGATGCGTGCCCTGGAAGGATCGGATGCATCAGTTACGGTAGCGCCCTGTAATGGATTGCCCTCTTCATTTTTTACGATCACGGTAACAGTTACCGAAGGGCGCCCATCGAAGGATTCCTGCTGTGCCTCCGCCGTGGCTTTCTTACGAATGATCACAACATTCTTGTTGATCACATATTCAAGCCCTGTTCCTGTCAGCATTTTGTCGAGCACATCGGAAAGTGGTGCATTCACCATATTGAAAGCAGCGCTTTTGGACTTCCCTGATACACCTGCATCGATGATGAACTGTAGTTTCACCACTTTACGTAGTTTTTTCAAAACCTCTTCAATAGAGGCATTCTCAACCTTAAGGGTGATAAGTTCCTTACCGGGTACAGGGGCTTGTGCCTGTACCGGATGTTGAATAAATAAGAACAATGAGAGTAAGGGAATGATCGGCCACTGGTGCAGGAGCCGGGCATAGGGGTCCCTGATGAGAAAGTTGATCCTCATAATAAAACAGATTTAGTTTCGGTAGAATAAAAAGCCGGAAAGGTCTATGTGGAATGAACGGGCCGGAGCCTGTCCGCGATAACATTCATTGGCAACTGTTATTTTTCAAAGGGCAATACGATGATCTTTTTGTCTCTCACAGCGAAGCGTACAAGGCCTGTCTGTTCAAGGTTTTCAAGCATGTCTGCTACCTGGGAAGTCAAATGAAGCGCTGCCGAGTATTCAATTTTTTTAAGCGACTCATTGCTGAAACTGATCTGTACATCATATCTTCTCTCCAGTAATCCGGCCAGTTCTGCCAACGACATTTTATCCATTACGAGGTCATCGCTTCTCCAACTGGTGAAATCTTCGGATGAAATTTTCTGAAGCGTACTGACACCGGTTTGCGTTTTATACGTTACCTGATTGTCCGGTGATAACTGCAACGGTTTGCCGGCCGGAGGCCTGAACAGCACACTTCCGGTTGCCAGCGTTGTATAGATCGTATTGTTGTATGCCTTCACATTGAAGGAGGTTCCCATCACCTGAACTTCTGCATCGGCAATACTGTTTTGTGTGTCATGGCCAGGGGTATATACCGATACAATGAAAGGCCATTGTTCATCATGTTTTACTTCAAAATAAACTTCACCCTGTACCGATACTCTTCTTTCTTCTTCCATTCTGAAGCGCACTGGAAAACTGATCCTGCTATCTGCATTGAGCCAAACTTTCGTCCCATCCGACAAAACCAGTGACTGCAGGTAACCACGGGGAACGATAAGTGTATTCATCAGGGCATCGCCGGCATTATTTGTTACTGACGGACCATTTTCCGGGCGGTAGGTCATGGCGCCCTGTTGCAGGTAAATGGTAGTGCCATCTTTCTCGCTGAATTGTCTCAGGGAATCCACTTCAAGGGTTTGACCGGTTGCTGTGATCAGTTGAACCTTTGCAGAAGGTGTATGTCCTGCCATTCCTTGCTGGATGGATTGTCCCTGCACAATTTCTGCGGACCGGTTGCGCCATAACAACCAGGCGGTTCCGCCCAGCACCAGGAAGCAGGCTGCAGCTACCCATTTTTTCCAGGCATGGTGAATGGTGCGAACAGGCTTCACGGAAACTCCCCCGATAAGGGCCTGGGTTTTGTTCCATGCGTGTTGCGTATCCAGTTGAAGTGCGCCGGTGAGAAGCTCATCGGCCTGCAATTGTTCCAACTGCTCCAGGGCTATTTTCTCCTGAGGCAATAATTGTTCTTTCAGGGAAATCCTTTCCTGTTCGGGTTTTGCGAGAATTCCTTCCAGCTTTTCCCAATCTATATCGTTTTGTTCCGGATCCATAAGCTACGCTGATATGACAAGTGAATTTGAAAATAGGGTGTATGCCAGGATATTTATTTGAAAAAAAGATAAAAAAAGAGCAAGCTGGTTTCCAAAACTTTACGCAGTTCCTGGTAAGAAAGCCGCATATGCATCTTCACAGTATTCACTGAAATGCCCAGTTGGGCAGCGATATCTGTGTACCGCAGATCAGGGCGGCGACTGAGCAGGAATACTTTCCGCCGCTGTTCCGGCAATTGATTGATAGCCGTGATCAGGCGAAGGTAACGCTCGTCTTCTCCTGTATCCTGATCCGGGCGTTCATTAACGGAGGTAGTGTTGTCTTGAGCGGCAATTTCATGTTTATGCCTGATATCATTCTTCTGAAGCTGATTGAGGGCGGCATTCTTTACCGAGCGTGCAGCAAAGGCATTCCAGGATTCCCGGATCACGATGGATTCCCGCTTCTGCCAGCAGCGGACAAAGAACTCCTGCACCAGATCTTCCGCTTCGTTCCAGTTGCCGTTGATCTTGTAACAGAGCAGGCAAAGCCATTGATAATGTTGTTGGAACAGAGATTCGAACTCCCGGACATCGAGACTGGCAAGATTGAAGGGGCCATCAGGAGCTTTGGTTTTGGACATGAAACAGCGGATCGGTTGAAACGGGAATAATTGAATAAAAGTATTAAAATAAGTTAGAAGTGCAATCTGACCGCTTACAGGGGAGCGCAGTTGATTATGGAACTATCGCAGGAACAGTTACCGCATTATTTTTTCAGGGCCTGCGTGCGTACCCTGCTGAGCGTTTCTTTGGTAACGCCCAGATAAGAAGCGATGATATGTTGAGGGAAGCGTTGAAGGAACTCCGGATATGTTTTTGCCAGTTCTGCATACCGTTGCTCAACAGGTTGGCTGATGGCTGAATTGATCCGCTTCAGGAAGGCCATGGAGTGTTTTTCATCCAGTTTGCGGGCCAGTTCATTCAGTGCTGGTATAGAATCAAACTCTAAGGAACTGGCCTTGGTGAGGGTAAGGATATCTGTGTCTTCCCAGGCGTCGATATTATAAATGGAAGGAGTGAGCATCACAAAGCTCTCCCGGTCGCCGGCCCACCAGTTTTCAAGATAAAGCCGAACGATATGTTCGTTGCCTTTATCATCCACACTGTATTGGCGCAGGGCTCCTTTTACAATAAATCCCATATACCTGCAAACTTCCCCTTCCTGCAGGAAATATTGCCGTTTACGGATCCTGCGAGGCGTGAAGATGGTTCTGACGATCTCCTGCTCGCTTTCAGTGAGAGGGTGGGAGGTATGGGCATTTATATATTGAATAAGCGTTTCGTGCATAGTTGAATTGATCAGGCTACCAGCAATTTACTATATTTCTTATTACACCTCTGATGCTTTTTTGACTTGGATATCTGTTGTTTTGGCTACATCCATATTATTAACCCTTCTGACCTTTGAGAAAAATATATTGTATGATAAATCTGATCAAAGGAAAAGTAGTTGCCATCACCGGAGCCAGCAGCGGTATAGGTAAAGCCATCGCCCGGGTACTGGCAAATGATGGCGCCAGGGTTGTTCTTGGTGCGCGCAATAAGGAACGTTTGGATGAGCTGGTTCAAACCATCTCTAAGGAAGGGGGAGAAGCAGTTAGTATTGTAATGGATGTATGTCAACGCCGGGGCCCTGAATTGCTCGTTGCAGAAGCTTGCCGGTTATATGGCAGACTGGATGTGATCATCAATAATGCTGGTGTTAGTCAGCTATCCCTTATCGAAGACCTCGATGTTGAAGGCTGGGAAGAAATGATCGATGTGAACCTGAAAGGTGTATTGTATGGTATTGCTGCCGCCATCCCGGTATTCAAGGAGCAGGGCCAGGGGCATATCATCAATATCGTTTCCACCTCCGGCCTTAAGATCGTTCCGATGCAAGGTGTGTATGCCGGCGTAAAAAATGCAGTCCGTACCATCACTGAAGCTATGCGTCAGGAATCCAATGGTCAGTGGCGGGTCACGGGCATTTCTCCGGGTGTGGTGCAAACAGGACTGGCCACCGGCATAAAGAACCCGGAGATGCGTTCTGCCGTTCAGAACAATATGGATACCCTGGCTATTGCGCCGGAGGACATTGCAAGGGCGGTTGCCTATGCCATCAGCCAGCCCCCGGAGGTGGAAATAGGTGATATCGTGATCCGCCCAACTGCTCAGAACTAATCGTAACTTCATATCGCCTGATAAAGAAATGAACTGATGAAACAGAATATCTATGCTTTTGAAAGCATTTCGGGGATGATGAGAAAGCTCGGTCAACCAGCGCCTTCCCACCCTTTGATCGCATTGCTGGATTACAGTCATGTACATACGGAGCTGGCAGCGCCGGGAGATAAATTCCTGCTCAATTTTTACAAGATATCCTTCAAAACGGGCTTTCATGGCAAGGTCAACTACGGGCTGGGATACTACGACTTTGAAGAAGGGGGACTGGCCTTTCTCGGCCCCGGACAGACAGTGACGATATCGGCTGACCATGGTAGTTATGAAGGCTATTCTTTATTCTTTCATCCGGATCTGATCCGCAATTACCCGCTGGGCACCAGCATCCATCAATATGGCTACTTTTCTTACGCAGTCAATGAGGCATTGCTATTGTCCGAAAATGAAAAGAATATCATTACAGCTCTGTTCCATAATCTTTCCAATGAACTGAGGAATAATATCGATCCATATAGCCAGGATATCATCGTATCACAGATCAACCTGCTGCTGGACTATAGCAATCGATTTTTTGGGAGGCAGTTCCTTACCAGGAAGCCGGTGTATAATGAGGTGATCGCAAAAATGGATGCTTACCTGCATGAAAGACTGTACAGCAGCAATCAATTGAAAGATGGGGTACCGACTGTTCATGAGCTGGCCGGATACCTGGGGCTCTCTCCGAGGTATTTATCGGACATGCTCAAGTCACTTACTGGCCAGACTGCCCAGCAACATATCCACGACAAACTGATCGAAAGAGCAAAGACCATTCTATGCAAAAGTGAGCTCAGTATCGCTGAAGTAGCTTATGAGCTGGGGTTTGAGCATCCGCAGTCATTCAATAAATTCTTTAGACAGAAAGTGCAGATGTCTCCCACGGCTTTCCGGGAGAACTTTCAATGAGCGATTCCCGCTCTTGTGTTGCAATTGTTTATACAATGGAAGATTATTGCATTTTTGCTCCAGAAGAATTTCTGTAATCTGAAGGGGATAATCCGGCATTTTTCTTGAAGAAGTTGGAGAAATAGGGCACATCCTCAAATCCCAGCTCATAAGTGATGTGTTTGACTGATTTGTCAGTATAAAAAAGTAGTCGCTTAGCCTCCACTGTGATCCGGTCCTGGA
>JAGIAP010000139.1 GCA_017744805.1 Chitinophagaceae bacterium
GTCCAGGTTGGAGAGTCCTACTATTACAGGAATGGCAAAAGTGGCAAATCCCATTCCGGACACAGAGTCGTAGTAAAGTTTCATATCGGAGCCGCTACCCATGAATTCTCCCACCTTGTTCGGAGCGTTGGGTAGTTGGATGGAATAGATATCCTTAACGCCTTTGACGGTTACCCATTTCTGCGGGCCGGATATTGCTGATTGGGCAAACAGCAAACCAGGTAGTACGATGGAAAGAAGAACAATGAATACAGACCGGATCAATTTAGCCATTACATTGGATTAACTGACCGCCAAATTATGAAAAAGCCCGGTGATGATCTCACCGGGCTTTTCACTATCGTCATTTTTTAGAATGTCAGTTTGAAGCTGAAGAATACGCCGAACCGTTTCACGTGTTCTTCCGGCAGTGGGGTGGGAGATATTCTCCAAAGGAAATCCACGCGGAAGAGTTTGAATACATTGTCCACCCCTGTTCCTACTTCCACATAGGGTTTGCCATCCAGTGATTCAAACAGGTAAGCCGAGCCGGGAGGCATATTGTAGGCTTTGTTCTCATCGCTTAGGCCGCCCCATAAAGCTTTGGCGCTCCAGAACTGGCGGAACTTCAGTTTACGCGTGAGCGGGATGAAGCGGAAAATGCCAGGGCCGAAATTATGCTCTACGTTCACTCCCGCATAGCGGTCGTGCAGGTATTCATAACGGTTCATGAGGTTGAACGCGTATTTGTTATAATAGTAGATCTCATTGCCCGGCGCCACATCAAGCAGCATATAGGGAAGCTTTCCGTATGTGCGGCCTGCAAATACATTGTAGTACAGTGTTCCGAATGGCGGGATCTTGGTGTAATCCGAAATGCTTGCATTCAGTTTGTGATAATTGAAGCGGCTGTTGAATACACCACTGATGCCTCTTGTGTAACGGAATTCAACAATGGGGTAATCGCTTCCCAGGCTGTAGCGGTTGAAAGTGCTTTCGAGGAATTTCTCCAGGTAGGCATAGCGCAGGCGAATGGAGAATTCGGCCGTTTTCAGGCTGCTGTCCTTTACATTTTCCGCAAACAATGATTTATAAGGCAGGTTGGCAACCGGATTGAATTCCTTATGTGCGCCCGCCAGGGTAACGGAGAGGCCCATCTTGGAGTCCCTGAAGAATTCCAGTTTCCTTTCATCTGCCATCAGGAATTTGATGGGGACCCCGCTTTTGCGGATAGCAAGGGCGAAGATATTATCCTGGCTGATCTCATCATAGTACTGCTGACCACGATCAAAATCGTGACGTACCATCCAGCTCACATAGGTGCGTGGATTCTTGTTGAAGAAGTAACGCCCATCGAACTGGTATTTGAATTCCTGGTCTTTGAAACCGTAGGCCAGGTAGCCGTGCAGGAAAAGTTTCTTGTTGAAATATTTATTGGTGCCCAGGTCGAAGCGGGTTCTGAAGCCTTCCTGTTGGTTATAGGTGATCCAGTTGTACCAGGGACCGATCTCGTAATTGCCTACATTGGTGTAGCCGGTCACCAGGAAGTTGATGGTCTTGGTCACTCTTTTGAAAGCAGGCAGGCTCAGCAATGTATCGATGGTCTTGTATAAGGCTTTCTCGTTCTTATTCAATTCCTCGTGGCGGGATTCCACCCAGAAGCTATCGGTCACCTTCATGGCTTCGGGAGGGAGGATGGTCTCTTCCAGGATGGAGTTCTTTGCCAGTTCATTCACTACACTGGTATCGTTCACCACAATATTCTCGTAGGTGGTGCTCTTGCGGCCGATGGCGGAAAGTGTTTTCTCGCCAGTGAGCGACATATCCACTACAAATTTATCGCGGCTCAGGAACCATGTTGTGTCATTGATCAACCTGAACTCCTGGATAAGGCTGAGCTTGTCCACGAAGTTGATATTTGCATCCCTGGTAAGGCGGAGGTTCATTTTCTGGATGGCCCAGGTAGGGTCATGCACCCAGCAATCACCTTCAAAGGTGTTCTCACCTTTTCGCTTGGGTGTGAAGGTTACGTGGATCAGGCGTTGGTTGTTCACGTACTGGGTATCGAGTACGCGGTAGCGGTAGTAATTATCGCCATTGTCGCTGATAGGACTAACGAATTGTTTATCGAAAACAGGAATGAAGTTGGAGTAGAAATTGATGTTCTGATCCATGCCGCCGAGCAGCTTGGCTACGCTCTCATTGTTCACGCCCATCGTTTTGATACCCTTGAAAACCTCACGGCGTTTCCTGGGTGACTTCTGGTAATAGTAGTCGGAAATGGCCTCTGTAAGGTAAACCGGAAGGAAAGTATTGCCTTCTTCGGTGGTATCGATATTGTTCAGGACAAATTTGAACTGCTTTACGAAGGGCAGTTTGCCGAACTTATCTTTCTTGATATTCTTGAGATCGATCTCCAGCTTATTGTAGAGCTCATAGGAAAAGTTCTGGAAGCGATAGCGGTCGTTCTTCGGTTTGTGGCGGACGATGCGTTTCCACATGAGATAGCCACGGTCGATCTTTTGTTTCACTACCACTTCTTCGGTGAACTTGCCCCGTTCCAGCATGATAGTGAGGTCGATGACCCCATTCTTTTCCTTGCTGACCAGGGACGAGTCGATCACCAGGTAGAAATCCTGGTACCCTACATATGTTACTTTAATAGTATCTGCCGGCCAATGCTCGAACCTGAAGATAAAGGCACCTGAAGAATCGCTGACGCCGCCATTGCCTCCTCTGAGGAATTGCATGGATGCGAATGGGATGCGCTCGTCGCTATGCACATCTTTGATGATCCCTTTAAGAACCTTCGTTTGTGCCTGGGATATACCCTGTATGCACAGTATCGATAAAAGGAGTAATATCCAGCCTCTCATACTTTGTTTTTCCACGGACTTGTTTTGATCTATATTCAAAAATACGCCAATGCCTGTTATCATATCCTGTTAAAAGTGAATGAACTGAGGCATATACTGTTTAACATATCCTAATTTCCCGGGCTGCTGCCAATTTGAACGTTAGCCCCTGACATTTAGTATAACAATCAAATGCAGTTTTTCCCTTACTCCACAAGAAAAAAACTTGCAGATATGAAAAACTTATTGCTACTTTGTATTACAAAGTGCTTTTTATGACATCGCAACACCAATCATTGGATACTTTACAGGACATCAAGCGGATGATGGAGCGATCCTCCCGTTTTATTTCACTGAGTGGATGGAGTGGTGTGAGTGCGGGCTGTTGTGCATTGATCGGCGCCTGGCTTGCCCACGAAAAACTTCAGCAGATGTTCGGTGGTCCTGTTGGCCGTGATTGGAATTATGCAGTTCGGGGGCACCAGTCCATTCCCGATCAGATAGCTTCTTTCTATGATCTCATCTTGATCGGTATTTGTACCTTCGTGGCCGCTCTCATCAGTTCCTTTTTCTTCACCTGGCTCCGTTCCAGGAAACAGAAAACACCGCTATGGGATCGTACAGTGCAACGACTCATGTGGAATACCGCATTGCCTCTGGGAATTGGCGGACTGGTGATACTGCGATGCCTTCAACTGGGTTATTTTGAAATGGTAGCCCCGGGTTGCCTGATCTTTTACGGACTGGCGCTGGTGAACGCATCCAAGTATACCCTTGGCGAGATCCGCTATATGGGGTACGGACAACTGATCCTGGGTGTGATCAACCTCTGGAATGTAGGCAGCGGCCTGCTGCTCTGGGCTATCGGATTCGGCGTATTGCATATCGTGTATGGATTAGTGATGTGGTGGAAATACGAACGTATCAGTCAACAAAGCAATTCATGAAGAATCCAATCGAACACTTAAATAAGATTTTTGATAACCGCGTTCGCCTCGGGGTAATGAGTACCCTGATGGTGAATGAGGAGATCAATTTCAACGACCTCAAGCAATTGATGGATGTGACCGACGGTAACCTGGCCTCGCATCTCGCCACCCTCGAAGAGCATGGGTATATCAAAGTGCATAAGGGATTCATAGGGCGAAAAACGAATACCACCTACTCCATCACAAAAGCTGGTGAAAAATCATTCAAAGAACATATCGAAGCACTCGAGAACATGATCAGGGGTATCCGGTAATTTTTTTTGCCTCTCCACTTTGAAATACAAAGTACTTTTAAATAACAGTAAAATGCCCTTTTTCAAAAAAATCATAGCAGACAGGATGTACCTGTATGGCCTGTTAGCCCTGGCAGTATCCCTTATTTTCGGTTTCCTTCCCATCTTGTCCGGCAGGGAAGGCCAGGGAGCATTCTTCCTCAATTTCGGCCTCGCCATGCTCTATCTCCTGGGCCTCCTGGTTTCAGGAAGGCTCAGGAAAGGCAGACAGGGATTGCCTCCTTTCTTCCTGTTCCTTATCCTAAGCCTTATCAGTTGCTATGTCCTGAACCGGGAAATAGAGATCTTTCATGTATCCTCAGACTGGATGAGCGTGGTGCTGGTGATCTGTTGTATCAACTACGCTGCCGTTCTCTGGTACGATGAAATGCCGGCATGGTTGAAAGGTATCCATGTGCTCATCATGTCCGTAAGCCTGATGCTCTTCACCTACCTGGCCATTTACCTGGTACCCCAGTATGTTTTCAGCTTGTTCTGTTTCTGGGTACTGCTTCTGCCCCTGCACAGTTTTGTTCCGCTCTTGTTTGTGATCTATACCGTTTTCTGGTTGCTCCGGATCTCGGAGAACAGCAGGCTGGTGAGGAATATGATCCGGGGTGGTATTGGACTGGTGCTGCTGTTCATCATTGGTTATGTAATGATCTGGAGCGTACAGGTGAATGCCATCAACCGCTATTACAATGAAGCCGACAGGGACGTGAACAAGACCCTTCCCTCCTGGGTACGCGCTGCACAAAAGATCCCCGCAAACTTGCTCACAGAGCGGATCCTGAAAACAGATTCAAGGTTCGGGACCCCGGCTCTCCGCTCTACCGGGGAAAGCTGGTTATGGAATATGCCCACTATAAGAAGGAGTGATGAATTCAGGCATGATCCGCTCATTACCATCGCCACTGCCTTCGGATGGCGGGTGCAGATGCCCGTTGAAGAAAGAACGCAAATGCTACAGGCTGTTTTCAACGATCGCCACCAGCAGGAGGAAAGGCTTTGGTCTGGGGATGAGCTTTTTACGGAAGAAGTGAATACGAAGATCCAGATATGGCCACAGTATCGCATATCCTATACCGATATGACTGTGAAGGTCAGGTGCGCGTACAACCAGGCCCGGTGGATCAGTCAGGAGGAGGCCATCTATTCTTTCTATCTCCCTGAAGGCTCTGCCGTAACGGCCCTCAGCCTTTGGGTGAACGGCAAGGAATCGCCGGGCATCCTCACTACCCGGCAAAAAGCTGACTCGGCCTACAATACCATCGTTGGCCGTGAAATGAGGGACCCTTCGGTGCTTCATTGGCAGGAAGGTAACCGCGTATCCGTAAGGGTATTCCCGGTAATGGCCGGGGAGAACAGGCAGTTCAGGGTGGGTGTTACCACTCCGCTTCAATTCAAAAAAGGAAAAATGGAATACCAGAGCATCGATATCGATGGCCCCACCCAGATCACAGCGCGGACACCTGTTTTTGTGGAAATGATGGGACCTGCAAAGGAGCTGGACTTGCCTTCCGGTTTCGATGCCCTGAAGAATAATTCCTTTGAGCATAACGGGAGGATCAAAGCCGGATGGTCCATTTCCATGGCGCCGGAAGAAACGGCTTCCCATGCCTTCCACTTCAAAGGGCACACCTATAACGTAAAGGATTACACGCATCAGCGCGCTTTTTTCCAACCAGGCGCTGTTTATTTGGACATCAATAAATCCTGGACAAAAGAGGAGCTGGATCAGGCATTGCTCCTTCCCGGTAAGCACAAAACTTTCGTTTGCCTGGATGAGCAACTGGTAGAATTGACAATGGAGAATAAGCATGAGCTGTTCAAAGTCCTGAAACAACAGCAGTTCAGCCTGTTCCCCCTGCACCGGATCCCTAACGTGGATACTGCCCTGCTGATCACCAAGAGCAACGGGGGCTCACCTAATCTCAGGGAGCTGAATAGATCGGCATTTCTCGAATCCCTGAAAATATTGGTGGCGCCCCGCCCGCGTATCCGCTTGTTCTGTATCGACGGCGCGCTCTCTCCCTACTTGCGCACCCTGAAAGAATACCGGGTGTTCAATTATGAGCAGGGCACCATGGACGATTGCAATCTGTTATTGGCTCGCAGGGAATTTTCTCTGGATATCGAGAATGAGAACCAGGTAGTGATCGATCATAGTCAAATGGTGATCACCCGCAGCAATGATTCTGTTGTCACGCAAGCGCCCGATCATCTCATGCGTTTGTTTGCCTATAACCATGTGATGCAGCAAGCTGGCGCCGGATTACTGAATGGCGAAACGCTGTCGGACTCCCTGGTGGAAGAAGCAGCGGAAGCCCATGTGGTAACGCCTGTGTCAAGCCTGGTTGTGCTGGAGACCCAACAAGATTATGAACGTTTCAAAATAAAGCCGGATGATGGCCTGGGCAATGCGGCACGTAGTGCAAAAGGTGCGGTGCCGGAGCCGCATGAGTGGGCATTGATCATTCTGGCAGTATTCCTTGTATTCACTTTAAAATTCGGACCGGTATGGAAAAGAAGATGGAATTAAGCTGGCCCCAGCGGATACTGACCGGATCTGCACAAATGCCGGTCTGGGTATGGGCCGCATTCCTTGGGTATGCTGCTATCATGATCATCGTTCTTCATGATTATATCGGCTGGCAATCAGTGAATGTGGTGCTGGGCCTGCTGGCGCTCCCACTGGTGACCCGCATTACCGGGAAGAACGGTAACCATTACCGTTATGGGATACTGGCCATTGCTACGGCCGTGCTGGCCTGCTTTGTGCCTACCAATACGATGCTGTATTTCTCTATCGTGTTTGCCCTGTTGTTTGTGACGGAAGCAGGCATCGGCCGCATCAACCTGATGCCCGTGATCATGGCAACGCTGATGTCCCCGCTGGTACAGTACGCCGCTGATGTGTTCAGCTTTCCAATAAGATTGCATTTGACGGAATTTGCCGGCCATGCCATGAAACTGGCCGGTATGGAAGTGACGGTAAGGGGCAATATGATCCTCTACCAGAACAATGAATTTGCCGTGGATCCCGCCTGCATGGGGCTCAATATGCTGGTCACTTCCCTGATCACCGGATTGATGATGATATCGGTCAACCAGAAGCGTTATAACAAAATATTGAGTAACCGATGGATGGTGCCTGTGCTGGTAACGATGGTGGGATTGAATATCATTTCCAATTGCATAAGGATGGTTTGCCTGGTGCTTTTCAATATACTTCCGGATCAGCCTGCGCATGGGTGGATCGGCATCGGTTGTTTGTTGGTGTATGTGATGCTGCCGGCCATGTTCTTGTCGGGCTGGTTGATCAGAAGATTTGGGAAAGATATTCCTGCAAAGCCTGTTACAATATCAGCCCATCTTACTGGGCTGGGAATGTTGGCTGCCCAATTGTTGCTGATGGGCTCCGTAGCTATTGCGGCCATGGTGATCAAAAAAGAGAAATCGGAATTGAAGAATAGTCAGTCGCCCGTGCCGGCAGTAGCAGGTTTCCATGCTGACAGGGTGGATGCTTCCATCATCAAACTCGATAATCCGCAAACATTGGTGTATATCAAAAATATCCCGGGCTTTTATAGCGGGGACCATCATCCCATGATCTGCTGGCGCGGAAGTGGTTATTCCTTCCGTCAGATCGAAAAGAAGAAGATCGCTGCAAATACAGTGTACACGGCTATCCTGGACGATGGCGCTCACCAGTTGCATACTGCCTGGTGGTATGATAATGGCACTCGTCGCACCATCGATCAGCTCTCCTGGAGATGGGATATGTTCCGTGGCGCACATGCTTATTCACTGGTCAATCTCACTGCCTCTTCCGGCACAGAACTAGAGCAGGCGCTTACCAATATTCTTGCCAACAAACCATTCAATCCTATCCTTACGGGCATGTAAGTACCCTTTGACCGCAAATAGAAAGACCACTGCCGGTACGGCAAGGCCGGCAGTAATTTTAAAAACTCTTGTATGCAAAATAATTCATCAGCCATCCGTTGGGTATTTGCCGGCGGTCTGCTTTTCAGCCTTGTTTTCTTTAACGAGAAACTGGCCATCAACCTGGTCCTTTTCGATCTTTTTATTCTGGCAGCACTATTCTTACAATACGCCGAAGCCAGGCAAAACGCTGCGGTGAGATGGTTTGCACTTGGCCATCTCACCAGCCTGGCTATGCTGGTATTGCACAACACGGTGCTCAGTGGAGTAGCTTGTGTGGTAACATTGGTGCTGGCGATGGCCTACACGTTGTACCTGCATAGAAGCCCCTGGTTTGCCGGTGCTTCAGGTATAGGTAATTTTGTGATGAGCCCCTATCTTTTTTTCAACAGGCTCTTTGCGAAAAAAATGAAAGAAAGGAAAAAGAGAAAATGGACAAGGATCATCCGGTTCGCCATCCTTCCTGTTATGCTGCTTGTTTTCTTCTTCATAATCTATTCATTCGGTAATAACGAGCTGAATAAGTTTGCCAGCAATTTCTTCTATCATATAACCCATGCCATGGAATGGATCATCAATAATTTCACCTGGGGCCGCCTATGGCTGCTGCTGTTAGGACTGATGGTCAGCTCTGCCTTGCTGATCAAAGCAGGAACCGGCTATTTCTCCAGGAAGGATATGGCGCATGAAGATGATCTGAAAAGAAAGCGCATCAGTTGGGCCGTGAGAAGTCATCATCCTTTGTACAACCTGATCCAAACCTTCATGGGCCGGCTCGCCAATGGCATGATGGCATTGAAGAATGAGAACACTACCGGTCTGATCAGCCTGGGATTGCTCAATGCCCTTTTGTTGCTGGTGAACTTGCTGGATGTGAATTATATCTGGCTCAATTATGATCCATCCCGCGAGATCGTGATGTACAAGATGGTGCATGAAGGAACCTGGGTGCTCATCTTTTCCATCGTAATGGCCATGATAGTGGTATTGTTCTTCTTTAAAGGAAATCTGAATTTCTATAAGAAGAACAAATTGTTGAAATACGGCGCCTATCTATGGATCATCCAAAACTCGTTCCTGGTAGCTTCCGTGTTTATGCGCGACTATTACTATATCCAACGACACGGGCTTGCCTATAAAAGATTAGGGGTATTATTCTTTTTATTGATGGTGGTGATAGGATTGATCTCCGTGATCGTAAAGGTGAACAACCGCAAAACGATCTACTACCTGCTCAGGGTAAATGCTTCTGCAGCCCTGGTAGTGCTGGTGCTGGCAAGCACCATTCATTGGGATGAATTGATAGCAGGATATAACTTGGCCAGAAAAGACAAACTGGACCTTGACGTTCCTTTTCTTCTTTCTCTTTCCGATAAAACGATCCCCTTGCTGGAAAAGAATATCGATTTCCTGCAGGCACTCGAGAATAAAGCACCTGCAAAAATGGAAAGAGATTTTTATTCAGCAGGCTCCTGCGGTTCCTGCTATGTTGAACAATTGAAATACAAAGAAAAACAGTTCTTGAAAAATCAATCTGCCTACTCATGGTTGAGCTGGAACTATGCAGACAGCTACGTGAAGCGATATTTGGCTTATCTTCCAACATCACATTGAATCATTTCTTCAAGTAATGTTGACTCATGAAAAAACACGTATTGCTGTTTGCGTTGCTGACAGGCGGAGCCACAGGCATGATGGCACAGGATGGTTTACAACCTGTGTTCCGGTCTATCGATGCAGAAGTATTGGCCAACTCCAAAGCTTATGAAACTCTGAAAGGGTCTACCATTTCCATCGGTCATCGTTTGACGGGCTCTGAAAATGGAAAGAAAGCCGAACAACTGGTGTATGACCTGCTCAAGGGATATGGTTATGATAATGTAAAGTTCCAGCCCTTCAAAGTGGAGAGTTGGGCTCGTGGACATGTGCACCTGGACTTGCTGAGCGCTACTGGTGAAAAGGTGGAAGAGCTCCGGTCTGTGGCATTGGCGCACTCCCCGGTGAAAGTGAATGAAACAGCAGAGATCGTTGATATGGGTAATGGCCTGGAAGAAGATTACCTGGCCAATCCTGAGAAGGCAAAAGGCAAGATAGTACTGGCTTCGCTCTGGCTGATGTCCAGCACTAAGCCGGGAACGCAGAACCTGCATCGTTCGGAAAAAACAGCCCTGGCCATCAGGTATGGCGCCAAAGGCATCATGCTTTTCAATGGCGTGAAAGATGGGGTGTTGCTGACAGGAACGGCGTCCGTAACCGGAAAGCTCAATCCGATACCGGCGGTTTGCATCACGCATGAAGATGGATTGCGACTGAGAGAGATGCTGACAAAGAATTCATACAAGGCCCACCTCAGTATGGATAATTTCAGTGGGCCCATCAAGGCGCGCAATGTGATCGCCTCCATTCCGGGAACAAAATATCCTAATGAAAAGATCATTGTATGTGGTCACCTGGATAGCTGGGACCTGGCAACGGGCGCCACTGATAACGGGCTCGGATCCTTTGCCATTGTAGATATGGCGCGCACCTTCAAAAAGCTGAACCTGCAAACGGATCGTACCATCGAGTTCGTCCTGTTCATGGGAGAGGAGCAGGGACTGTTGGGATCACGCGCTTATGTGGCGGATGCCATCAAAAAGAAAACACTGGACCAGGTGAAATACGTTTTCAATTTCGATATGTCTGCCAATGCCATCGGCTTTACGGCGGGGGGAAGAAAAGAGGCGGAGGATTTTTTCAAAACAACCGGTGAAGCGATAAGAGCGATCGATACATCGTTCCAAAATAAATCAAGTGCCGGCGGCGCCGGGTTGCACAGTGATCATCAGCCATTCATGCTGCAGGGCATTCCCACAGCTACTTCGGTGACCAATATCCCTTCGGAAGTTTTCCGCTGCTATCATGCGGATTGTGATGGTATAGACCTGATCAACCGTGAGTGGATGGTTGACCAGGTTAGATTCAGTACGATGTTCCTCTATGCGATCGGCAATGCAGCCAGTCTGCCTGCCAAACGTATGGATGACGCCAATACCAAGCAGTTCCTGATCGATAACAAGCTCAAAGAAGCTTTACAGATCGCCGGAGACTGGAGATGGAAGGGCGAATGATTTAGAAGTCTACGCCCATGGCAAAATGCAGAAGTGGCTTGCCGGCAAAGAAGCGGCCCATTTCCCAACCTGCATCCAGACGAAGGAAATATCCCAGCAGCATGCTGCGGACTCCAAAACCATAAGATCCTGCAAAAGGACCGATGCCGCCCGCCTTGCTCTTCAGGTACGTAAAGTTCGGAAGAGGATTGGCGGGTGGGTACGTTAAGGAAGGTCTTGCCAGCTTATTGTACTCGCCATTCCATGCCGTTCCCAGATCGAAGAACTGAAGCACCTGGAAGTTCCGCACAAATGCATTGTTGATAGGCCTGTTGATCAGGGTGGCAAACACCGGGAAGCGAAGCTCACTGTTGATCACCAGGGCATTGTTACCATTCGCGATATTCTGCTTGAACCCGCGGAGGTTCACTGCCAGCGACTGGTATGCATATGTGGGATCCTGTGGTTGAGGCACAGGATAGTATTTCGGGAATAACCATCCGTCAGATCCACCGAGATAGTAAATGATCTTCTTATCGCCGAAGCTCATATCACCCGCACCACGTACGGCCCAGATGAAATTCCGGTAGATGGGGAAATAATAACGGGCATCGAAACCAATATTGGTGGTCATTCTGCCTGTTTTCTGCGTATTGGTAGCCTTCTCATCAGGCTTGTTGATCTGCGCATTCAGGTCTGCATAGATCTTGTAACGGAGGCCATTCAGGATATTGGTAGCCTTTTGAACGGTATTGTCGTGCACATACTCCAGTCTGGCAACTGCGTAATTCTGTTTTGCCACTTCGGGAGAGTCGATAGTGATCTCTGCACCGGGGCGCCAGTCTGTACGCAGGAATACTTTATCCGTGCGGTATCCTACTGAGAGGCGAAGGCTACTAACCCTGTCGAAAGGATATTTGATGATAGCCTGGTAAAGATTGGTGTATGATTTCGCTTCCAGATCAAGCTGGTTGCCGTTCACGAGAGGTACGTTGCCGATCTCCGTTTTGCGATAGTAGAGCAGGGAGTAATCCAGCCTGTGCTTCAGGTAGTCTACACGGGCAAACCATTCTGAGCCGCCATCGAAAAGGGATTGGTTCACGGGAATGAATAAGCCTGCACCGCCGGTTCCGATGGACGCGCCACCGCCGGATCCCAGGCCACCGATCAGTGGTAAGCGGAAGGCGCCGGTGAAGCGGATATCTTCAAAGAGATCGAAGATGGAAGCCTTGATCATTCCATTGAAGCTGGATCCGTTCTGTAAGGAAACGGGCAGTGAGCCGGTATACGGCTGGTAACGGCTGATCAATACATCGTTATTGAAACCTCCGGAGAAATTATCCACGGAGAATTTGAGTTTGTACTTGAAGAGCTTGGCCTTCCTGAGGATGGGCTCCTTGCCGGCTGCTCCTTCTTCGGAAGGGTTCTCGAAGATGCTGGCGATACGCTGCGCTGCAATGGCGCTGTCCTGTGCACTGACGGCCTTTGCAGGTTCAGTGGTAGCCGGAGGATTGGCCGGAGGTGGCTCTTTTTCGAAGCCGGTCTCGAAGGCGTCGTTCTTGCCGGTGGTATCGCGTGCCCCGGGCGATTTCAGTTGAATGGCCTGACCTGCAGAGGACTTTGTTACGTCCTGGGACAGGATTCGCTTACGGTACTCCGTTGGTTTGGGGTTCACGTTCCTCCGTTTGAGGGCGGTTTCATCAATACGAAGTCTATAGAGGAATTTGAGATTGCCTTGCTGCCTGGTCTCGCTGATCATGCCTTTGTCTCCCGCGATCTTCGTTTCCAGCAGGTTGCTGGCATAGTTGGTGATGGGGAAAACATAGGAAGAATCTTTGGTCATGGAGAAAGAGAACATGCTGTCCGGTTGGTTCTTGCCCCATGCCTTGAGAGTGGAGTCCAGGATCTGGGGCTCCGGGTTGCGGAGCACCTCATCGCCCACAATGAATACAGTGTCCACCCCTGCACGTTGTGTGTGGAAGAAGCCGGCAAAGCGGTTGGCGATACCGGTTTGGTCACTCACGAAAGTGAAGTGGGAAGTATTGTACTGCATGGGGAAGCGGGCATTGCCATACTGCATATTGGTGAGTTGGCTGATCTGCCTGAATTCGCTCCTGTTCCAGTTATCTGCGAGGAAGATATTGTATCGGTTATTGGGAACCGTTGTATCGTCCGATTTCAGGTCGAAGCTGCCACTGGGCCTGTTGGAAGAGAAAATGATACCTGTTTTGCTGGGGAAGGCCACAAAAGAGGGATCGAGATCGGAGTATACATCGTTGGTGATCTGTTCGTAGCTGTCTGAGTCGATCTTGTAGATATAGATATCCGTCTGGCCATTCCTCACGGCGCTGAGCAGAAGGGTATTATCGTCCAGCCCGTATTTCATATCCAGGATCTGCTCAAAGGGAGTGATCACCTGTTTGATCCTTTTGAATTTGACCACCATATCGTACACGAAGAGGTTGATCTTTCCTTCTCTCCAGTAGATACAACCGAGCTTGGTTCCTTTGCCGTTCCAGGCGAGCAGGGGATAGTTGGGGTTCACTTCGTTCTCATTGCTCTTGACGCCGCTTTTCAGCAGCACTTTCCGGTCAACCATATTATCCCAGAGTACCACGCGATGTTGTCCGTTGATGAATTCCACCACGGCATAGGT
>JAGIAP010000013.1:0-31969 GCA_017744805.1 Chitinophagaceae bacterium
GACACCGGCACTTCATGGCGTTTTTCCAGGAAATTCACTTCACCGATAGTGAGCTCATAAAGGTCGGTATAGCTGCCACTGATGGAAAATGAAAGCATATCAGGATGATTTAATGGATCAAATCTACGGACGGTTGGACTGATCATTCTCAAATCTTCCGGATCTTTCTATCACTTCGATCCTGAACACTACTCCTTTGATCTCTTTGTAATCTTCCGGAGGGAAGGGCCAGTAAGGGGAAAGATGGGTCGTGACGCTGCTGATCAATGGCAGTACCCGGTTGTTGAGTTGGTCAAGCGCATGTTTGCGCAGTTGCGGATCTTCCAGTTCCTCGAATTTTCCCTGTACAACTACGCTTTTCCAATTGGCCATATTGATCATTTCATCCACTTCAAAACAAACGCTGGGGTTCTTTCGCATCAGCGCAAGTTTCATGCCTTCATGAGAATGTCCATACAGGTAATTGCCATCATAGGCATAACTGATGGGCACTACATAGGTGAGGCCATCTGCATGGCAACCGATACGGCCTACGATCTGCTTGCTCAATATTTCTTCAATATCTGCTCCACTTAATTTTCCCATCATAACGAATGATTTTTGGGGTTGAAAAAAAGAATTCTATTGATCTGTCTGAATGGCCAGGGGCTTGTCCCCATAGCGGATCAGTTTATACAATTCATACCAGGCAATGCTAACAATGGCAGTCACGGTGCAGAGCAGGAAATCGCTCATGCTGATGGGAGCAAAGCCGAAAATAGTCCGTACTGAGGGAATCAGGTGCATCAAAGCCAGTAAGAGCACAGAGGATGGAAGGATCCATTTGGCCAGGCTATTCCTGAATTTGATCGTTTGCATGAAATGCTCCGTGAAGCTGCGATTGACGAAAGTGAGAAAGATATTGCCTGTCAGGAGTGTTGAGAACACCAGTGCTCTTGTTACCCCGATCTCGTCTCCACGCTTCATGGAAAACCAATAGAGGCCCATCACTCCTGCGGTGATCACCAGACCCTGGATAATGCTCACCCAAAGCTCTTCTCTCGTGAAAAGACCTGCTGTGGAGGTCCTGGGAGGCAATTGCATCAGGTTGTCCTCCACCGGTTCCCGCTCGAAAAAGATGGAACAGGTAGGGCCCATGATGAGCTCTAAAAAAATGATATGGACCGGGCTGAAGATATTCGTATACATCCATCCCAGCAGCAATGGCAATGCGGCCACCAGGATGATGGGGATATGAATGGAAATGATATACCGGACAGATTTTTTCAGATTAACGAAGATCTTTCTGCCTTGCCTGATGGCTTCCACCAGGCGTTCCAGGTTATCGTCGGTCACTACGAGGTCGGCTACCTGCCTGGCAAGCTCTGTTCCCCGTTTGCCCATGGCGATGCCGATATCGGCTGCTTTGAGCGCAGGCGCATCATTCACGCCATCACCGGTCATGGCCACGATATTGCCTGATGCCTTCAGGTTGTTCACAACGCGGAGTTTGGCATCGGGGAACATGCGGGCAAAAATATTGTACTGTTGAACGGTGTCCGTGAGCTCAGCTTCACTCAGTTTCATAATGGCATCGCCTGTGATGAATTTCTCCGGATTGCGTACGCCTGCCTGAGCGGCAATATTGCTGACTGTTTCGGGATAATCACCGGTCAGTATTTTGATCCCGATCTTTGCTTCGTAGAATTGTTCGAACACCGCTCTTACATTTTTTTTCGGCGGGTCCAGGAGGCCAATCAAACCTTCGAGTTGCCATTCAAAATCGTCCTGGGAGATTGGTAGCTTTTCACCTTCGTAAACAGCGCTGGCCACCGCCAGCATCCGCAGACCTTTTGAAGCCTGCTGGTTCACGATCTCATTCAGCATCCGTTTCTGTGCTTCATCGAGGCGACATACGCGGAAAACCCTTTCAGCAGCGCCTTTGGCGGCAATGATCTTCTTCGGTCCATCTCCATACACATGCGTCATCATGGGTGGTTTGCCGCCGAGTGGATATTCGCCTGTTTGCGGAAGGGTGGCATATGGAAAAGCATTGGGGTGATCCTTGAATGCTTCATGGATAGCGATCTCCATGGCATCATAAGGTTCCAGCTCGCTTGCCAGTAAAGCATAGCCCAGCACGGTACTGCCTTCGTGCTGCTGAGCAGGGGCAAAGGAGTGATTGCGTCGATAGTCGTATAGGATGTTCACGGACATTTTGTTCTCCGTGATGGTGCCGGTTTTGTCGAGACAAATCACCGTAACGGCGCCCAGGTTCTCGATGGTTTGTGGCTGCCGGGAGATGATGCCGATCCGGCTCATCTGGTAAGCGCCCAGTGCCATGAAGGATGAAAAAGCGACGGGTATCTCTTCCGGTATGGCGGCCATTGCCAGGGTAAGGCCCAGCAAAAAGCTTTCCACTACCAATCCTGTTTTGAGGTAGTTCACTAACCAGATCAGGATGAAAGCGCTGATGCCGAACCAGGCGAGCCGTTTCACATGCTTGTTCACCTGTTGTTGCAGCAAGGTGGTGGTGGAAGAGTAACTGCTGACCGATTTACCCAGTTTACCCAATTCCGTATTGTTGCCGGTGGCGATCACTTTCGCATATGCCTTTCCGGTATTTACGGTAGTGCCCTGGAAAACCGTATTCTCTTTTTCGGTGGATTGTTTGGCGACCGGAAAGGATTCACCGGTAATGATGGACTCATTCACGGTAAAATCGTTCCCGCTGATGAAGAGGCCATCGGCCGGGATCTTGTCTCCTTCTTCCAGTACCAGCAGATCGCCGGGAACGAGCTCTTCCGAAGGCAGGGCCTTTTCTTTTCCATTCCGGATCACTTTCACCATGGGGGCTGTGTAATGTTCCAGTGCTTCGAGAGCTTTTGTGCTCCTGAGATCCTGGAAGATGGAAATGGCGGTAATAATGCCCATTGCCACCAACATCAACAATCCTTCTGATGATTGGCCCAGTATGAAATACAGTGTAGCGGCAATAAGGAGCAGGAGGAACATGGGCTCGCGGACAACATCCCAAAGAATATGCAGCAGGTTGCGCTGATCCTTCAATTGGAAACTGTTGGGGCCATACTGTTGCTGTAATGCGGGGATCTCCGAATCATTCAGCCCATTCAATTGCATATTCTCATTTGTGCCTGCCATAACATATTCGATTGAACGATGAATGCCTGGGGCCGGGGTGGGAACATATCTTATTAAAGATACTGAAATCTGATCATCCTGCTAAAGGGAAAGAAGCGCCACCCGCTATCCGGGTGGCGACCATCAGTGCCTGAACCAGGGCTGCTATTTTCCAAGCAGCGTATTTTCGATCGCGATAGCACGGGGGAACAGTATCTCATTCTCCAGCCGCATATGTTGCACCAGGTCATCGTCTAGTTCCTGTAATTTCAGGAAGGCCACACGGTGGCTTACACAGGCGTCTTCGGGCGTACTGTAATTATTGGTGAGCCTGCGGAAGTTGCCGAGCAGTTCTTCCGTTTGCTGATGTTCTTCCTCCATGCGGGCAGCGATGGGCTTTCGCAGGGTGCGGACCATCAGTTCAGCATAAGGTTCTTTGCCATTGAATGCGCGGCTGATCCTTTTGATGTAAGGGAACAGCACTTCCTCTTCCTGTTGCAGGTGTACAGGCATCTGTTTATACAGCTTCAAAAAATGCAACTGCAATTCATCCAGGTAAGGGAATTTCTTCCGGTGCCCGGCCACGAATTTGGATAGATGATCATGAATGGAAGGCAATGCCTCTTTCATGTAGGCATGATGCACATGCACCAGGTAATCTGCCAGGAAGTCTATGGGCCAGTTGTTGAAATTCAATGTGGGGGAGATAAGGATCCGGCGGGTGGCGGTCTCCAGGTCCTGTATCACCAGGTCAGTACTCACTCCCCTGGCCTCGCAGGCAACCTGCAAGGGCCACCTGCCTCCGCAGCAGAAATCGATATTGTATTTCAGCAATACATCTGCCGTTCGGTAATCCCCGTTTACAATGTCCGTTACCGGTGTTTGCTCATCTATCTTCAGGATCTGATCTGTCATACTGATTAATTGCGATTGTGGTCCGCTACCATTTTGAGGCAAATTAATCCGGTACCCGAAGAAAAAAACTGATTAAAATCAGGTGTTGAGCTATCTTTTTTCAGCAACGGGATCCATATTACTTGTAAATTTTACTATAATTTGTGTTGATGTTCAAAGAAAAAGCGTTCAATGTACTGCTGTTCTGCTCCATACTTACGGTATGTACAGCCGTATTGCAGTTCATGTACCCCGAGATCGGTTTCCTGTACGGAGGATTTGTGGCAGCCACGCTGCTCACTGTGTTTCTGCAAAACGACAACCTTACCAAATTCTTCGGGATCCTGAGCCTGGCGCTGATCCTGGTAGCTGGCCTCTATCCACGCGAAGGCGGCGCAACGCAACTATTGTTGTTGCAATTGGTATTCCAGTGCATCATCGTGTTGCTGACCATGATCGCCGTGATCTATATCAAAAAGATCTATGGCTCTCTGGAAAATGATCAGCAGCAGGTAAAAGCGTTGTTCGACAATGCCACGGAAGGCATCATCCTCACCAACCAGCGCGGAGAGATCGTGTTGGTGAACCCGGCAGCCCTGCAATTGTTCGGCTATCAGAAAGAAGAGTTGCTGGGAAAAGCGATTGAAATGCTGATCCCCGGCCGCTTCCATCATAAGCATACGGATTATCGGGAAGGGTTTTACAAGAAGCCGGGCAACCGGAGCATGGGCCATGGCCGCGACCTTTTTGCCAAAACGAAAACGGGAGAGGAATTCCCGGTGGAAGTGAGCCTAAGTTTCTATAAACAGAAAAATGAATTCTTTGTGATCGCCTTCCTGGTGGATATTACACAACGTAAGGAGTCCGAAGCCAGACTGGTGGAAAAGCGCGAACAACTGGAACAGGTAACCGAAGAGATCAGGACCCTGAATGCCGACCTGGAAAATAAAGTGGAAGAAAGAACGATGATCCTCAAAGATGCCTTGCAGGAGCTGGAGAAATCGCAGCAAGACCTCCACGAAGCGCTCGATAAAGAGAAAGAGCTCAATGAGATCAAATCCAGGTTCGTGAGCATGGCTTCCCATGAGTTCCGTACCCCGCTTAGCACGGTACTGTCTTCCGCTGCATTGATCGGCAAATACACACAGTCTGAAGACCAGGACAAACGTGATCGTCATATCAAGCGCATACGCGATGCCGTTAAGCACCTGAATGATCTCCTGGAAGATTTCCTGAGCCTCGGAAAACTGGAAGAAGGGAAAGTGCTGACCCATACCGGTCCGGTAGATCTGAAAGAGTTCCTGGAAGAAACAGTGGAAGAAATGAAACCGGTTTTGAAAAGCGGGCAAGAGATCCTGGTCCATTGTTCCGGCGATGACCTGATCACCACAGATAAAAAACTACTCAAGAATATCCTCATCAACCTGCTCAGCAATGCCGCCAAATTCTCACCGGAGGGTACGGCCATCCGGGTCGATGCAGCCAATGACAATAACCTGCTTCGCTTAGCCGTGCAGGATAAGGGCATCGGGATCTCTGAAGAAGATCTGCACCATATGTTCACGAGCTTCTTCCGTGGCCGTAATGCTATCAATATCCAGGGAACGGGCCTGGGCCTGCATATCGTGAAGCGATATGTTGATCTGATAAATGGCAGTATCAGCCTGCAAAGTAAACTGGATGAAGGTACTACCGTAACGGTTGAGTTGCCTGATCTTGCTGATCACCAATGATTCCGCAATGCCCGGATCAATGGCAACTTGCAGCAGGCCCATGGGAATTGGCAAGCACAGGGCTGATGAAGGGAATGCCCAGATTCATACCACGCATGATAAGGATGACGCCCATGGCGGCAATGATAAACGGAACAGCACGCTTGAATTTCATTCTAACATCGATGCTTATCCGTATTCCGAACCAACTGAGCAGGAACATGGCAGGAAAGGTACCCAGTCCGAAAGCCATCATGAAACCGGCACCTGGTAAAGGGGCGCCCAAGCCGATAGCACCGATAATAGCGATATACACCATTCCGCAGGGCAGCAGCCCATTGGCCATACCAAGAAAGAGAAAAGAATAACTGCTCCTTTGTTTCAACAGTCTTCCCATCAGTTGCTGGAGCGGAAGGTACCAATGCTGCATCCATTTTGGATTACCGTTCGTTCTACCTATAAAATAATACACAGCAAGGATTATCATCACGGAGCCGGCGCCGATGGAGAACCATTGTTGAATGCCGGCCAGGTAAAGGCCTCTTCCGGCAATCCCGAAAAGCAGGCCCAGCAGGCTATACGTGAGGATGCGGCCCAGATGGTACAGCAGCATGGATACCAGTTGGCCGGTTTTGGAAAGATGATGCACAGGCAAGCTCATGGCCAATGGCCCGCACATGCCAATGCAATGTGCGCTGCTCATCAGTCCGAGCAATCCGGCCCCTGTGATCACTGTCCACATAATTACTGATTATCGATATTGGCTTCCGAATAATATTGCTGGTTGGCCGCAGTGTAACTGAGCTTCACGGTATATCGGCCGGGCAGCAGGCGGCGTCCATCTACCTGTTGCAGTCCGTTGGCATCAACTGCCAGCGCAATTTTGATATCGCGTTTAGCGTCTGCTGCGCAATAGAACCAGGCGGTACCGCTGACAGGCAGGCCTTTCAGTTCGGCAGGGAGCTGGATATGCAATTGTTCCCCTGATCGGGTGACGGTAGCTTTACTGGCCAGTTTATTGGCGCGATTGGCGCCATCGATCACTTCCTGGTATTTGAGCTCGTCCTTGTAATATTCTTTGGTAACGAGATCGAAATTGGTCTGTGTGCTTTTGTATACCAGCACTAACATCATACCTGCGAAGGCGCAGATGATGATGGTGAGTTTATGTCCCCAGTTGAGTGTCATAATGATTGTTTTTGATGATAGCCTACTCGTTCACAGGTCCCAGGAAATTGGTGGAGATCATATCGATCTTCTTGTTATCGCTGTAGATCCCGATCCTGAGCGTGGTCTTTCTTTCATGAATGATATTGCGGGGCAGGATGATGAAGAAAGAACCACTGCCTTCTCCCTGCTCCTTTACCTGGATGGCATGTTGCCCAATGATCTCGATACTGCCGGAAATGCCTTCCAGTTTGAGTTGCAGCGGAATGGCATTACTGGTTTTATTGGCCACCTTGATATTGTACAGGTTGGATACGCTGTCTGTTCCTCTCTCCTGGTACAGCATGCCGGGTGTTCTCATGATGGTGGAGTCCACATCTTTCCGTGTTACCAGGAGGAAGGCGAGTACGGTCACCAGCACTCCGAGTAACACGGTGTAGAGCTTCATGCGCCCGGTATACTGCAGCTTTTCCCTTTTTTCTATACCGTTCTCAGAAGCGTATCGGATAAGGCCCAATGGCAGGTTGATCTTGTCCATGATGGCATTGCAGGCGTCTATGCAGGCAGTGCAGCCAACGCATTCCATCTGCGTGCCATTTCGGATATCTATTCCTGTTGGACAAACCTTCACGCATTGGAAACAATCGATACAGTCCCCAATGGTCCTATCCACTTTTTTATTGTATTTACCTCTTGGCTCACCGCGCTGATGATCATAGGCAACTATCATCGAGTTCTTGTCGAGCAATACGCCCTGTAATCTGCCGTAAGGGCAAACCACAGTGCAGGCCTGTTCGCGGAAGAAGGCATACACGGCGTAGAATACGCCGGAGAAAACGGCAATGGAGATCAGCCCGCCGATATGTTGCGCCACCGGTTCGGTGATGATCTTCCAGAGCTCTTTCACGCCGATGATATAGGCGAGAAAAGTGTTGGCAATGATGAAGGAGCAGAGATAGAATACAATATGTTTTGTGGCCTTCCTGAAGATCTTGGAACCTGTCCAGGGCGCTTTGGCCAGCATCTTCTGCTGTGCGGCATCCCCTTCGATGAAGTACTCGATCTTTCTGAAGAACATTTCCATGAAAATGGTCTGAGGGCAAACCCATCCACAGAATAACCGGCCGAATGCCGCTGTGAACAGAACGATGAACACAATGAATGTGAGCATCCCCAAACCGAATATGAAGAAGTCCTGCGGCCAGAACACTTTTCCAAAGAGGATGAATTTGGCCTGCACCACATTGAAGAGGAAGATGGGCTGACCATTCACTTCAATGAAGGGAAGGGAAAAGAAAAGGATGAAGAAGAACCAGCTCACATAGGTGCGGATATTGTAAAGCTTTCCTTTGGGTTTCTGTGCATACACCCATTTCCTTTTTCCGGATTCATCAACAGTAGCGATCCGGTCGCGGAACGAAGTATGGTTCTCTCCGACTGGTTTCGATCTATTCTCTTTACTTTCCACCACTGCCTGTTTTTTTGTTAAGTATTATTTGGAGGGAACGCTTGCGCTGTCTGGTTTTGCAGCAGAGCTACTATCGCCTGCCGCTGCTCCATTATCCTGGTACAGCTCTCCCTGCTTTTCTTTTCCATTGGGAGGATTGGTGCCATGCAGGGATTTGATAAAGCTGCTGACCTGGGCGATCTGCACCGGGCTGAGGTCTTCTTTCCAGCTACGCATCCCTTTCTCGGGCCATCCGTATTTCACTGTCTTGAAAATGTCCTGGATGCTGCCACCGTGCAACCAGTAATCGTCTGTGAGGTTGGGGCCTACGGTGCCTTCGCCGGCTTTACCATGGCAGGCAGCGCAGTTCTGTGTGAACACCTTATTACCGGCGTCGAGGGCGGATGCATCTGTGAGCAGTTTCACGGTATTCTCGTCCACATTGTTGGCTGTTTTTTTCAGGTAGGCCGCTTTCTGCTCTTCTGCTTTTTCCATGGCGATAGCATATTCCTGCTGGCTCAGTGGGGCTGATTCTGACACATGATAACGCCATAGATAGATAACGGCAAAAACGATAGTGGCATAGAATCCGTAGATCCACCAGGGTGGAAGGCGATTGTCCAGCTCGCGGATACCATCATACTCGTGGTCCATCTCCAGGGCTTTCTCTTCTTCTTTCGACTTGAAGCTGTTGAGCTTTGTCCAGATGGC
Organism: Chitinophagaceae bacterium; assembly: GCA_017744805.1. Taxonomy (GTDB): domain Bacteria; phylum Bacteroidota; class Bacteroidia; order Chitinophagales; family Chitinophagaceae; genus Pseudobacter. The sequence goes on from JAGIAP010000013.1 coordinate 9,052, forward strand.
TTTCCAGGCAATCCCTTTCTTTTCTTTTTCTTCTTTTCCATTCTGAATTTTGACGCGGGTGAGGAAGCTGCGCAATTGCCAGAGCAGCACAACTATCACCAGCAGTTCGGTAATGATCACGCCGGTTACGAAGGAAAAGGCGGTGGAAGAGAGGGCGCCGAAGCTTTTTGCCTGCACCACCACAGTTTCCGCATCTGCCGGCGCATCCTGGGCAAATAAAGGGAAACCGATCAGCATCGCGATGATGGTAAGAGTGGTAGGGGCCAGCGACATCTTTTTCTTTTCGGCTTCGATCTCTTTTTCCTTCTCATAGAAATAGGTAGCTGTGCCTATCAGCACATTGGCCAGCAGTATGATGATCAGCAGGAGGATGACCATGATGATCACCAGCATGGTAACCATGGGATCCCCGATGGAACTGGGTTTGGGCGGTGTATCGCTTGCCTCGCGGGCTAAGGCGATGGAGGTAGTGGCCAGAGCGGGCAACAGCAGGGCCAGTCTTTTGGTCATTGTGATTCTTTTATTGGTAGTTGCAATTGGTCGGAACATATGATTGGGTTTAGTCCAGCGGAATTCTGCTGATGTCCTGCATTCTTTTTTTATCTGTTTTCATTACCCAGATCAACACTCCCAGGAAGAACAAACCGAAAATGATGAAGGAAGCGAGCGGGTAGATGCTGACGCCGGTGATCTTTTCGAGATAGAGAATGAACTTCATGGTATATTATTTTAGAACGGTAGTATTGGGTTGTGATTTGATGTCCTTGCCGAGCCTTTGCAGGTAGGCGATCAGTGCCACGATCTCTGCATTGGGAGCGGTCTCGATCTTATCAGCTTTCAGGCTGAGCTTGATGAAATTGGCCTGTGTCATCAGTGCTGCATTAGCCTCCTTGTCGAATCCTTCGGGATAGGGCACACCCATTTTCTGCATGGCCCTGATCTTGACGGGAGTGGAAGCGGTATCGATCTTATTGTCTAACAACCATGGGTAAGCGGGCATGATGGAACCGGGGCTCATGATGCGGGGATCCAGCATATGGTTGTAATGCCAGCTATCGGGATATTTTCCGCCTTCACGCGCCAGGTCCGGGCCTGTTCTTTTTGATCCCCATTGGAAGGGGTGATCATACACGAACTCACCGGCCTTGGAGTATTCTCCATAGCGGGCCACTTCATCGCGGAAGGGTCGGATCATCTGTGAGTGACAGGTATAGCAACCTTCGCGAACGTAGATGTCACGGCCCTGTAACTCAAGCGGAGTGTAAGGTTTCACACTGCTGATGGTAGGCACATTCGATTTTACCAGGAAGGTGGGGATGATCTCGAGCGCGCCACCGATGGCCACCACGATGAGGCTCATCACCAGCATGGTCATGGGTTTCTTTTCTATCCAACGGTGCCAGTACTCACGAACAGGTGAATGTTCTTTGGCGATAGGAGCCGCTTCTGCCGCTTCGTTGGCAATGAATGTACCCTGTTTAACGGTCTTGTATAAGTTGTACACCATCAGGAAGGCGCCGATCAGGTAAAGGCCACCGCCGATGCTGCGGGTAATATACATGGGGATGATATGGGTAACAGTTTCGAGGAATTGGAACTTCAGCTGGCCTTCTTCAGTGAAGGTCTTCCACATCTGTGCCTGCGCGAACCCTGCCCAGTATAACGGAATGGCGTATACGAGTATACCGATGGTACCGAGCCAGAAATGGTTATTGGCCAATTTTTTAGAATAGATCTGTGTACCGTACATTCTGGGGATCAGGTAGTAGAGCATCCCAAAGGCCATGAAGCCATTCCAGCCCAGGCCGCCGATATGGACGTGGGCGATGGTCCAGTCCGTGAAGTGGGAGATGGCATTCACACTCTTCAGGGAGAGCATGGGGCCTTCAAATGTGGCCATACCATAGCAGGTAACGGCTACCACAAAGAATTTCAGAACGGGATCTTCCCGTACCTTATCCCAGGCGCCGCGGAGGGTGAACAATCCATTGAGCATACCACCCCATGAGGGTGCGAGGAGCATGATGGAGAATACAACGCCAAGGCTTTGGGCCCAGTCGGGCAGCGCCGTATACAACAGGTGGTGCGGGCCTGCCCAGATGTAAATAAAGATGAGCGCCCAAAAATGTATGATGGAGAGACGGTAAGAATAAACTGGTCTGTTGGCAGCTTTGGGAAGGAAGTAGTACATCAGACCGAGAATGGGCGTGGTGAGGAAGAAGGCCACGGCATTGTGACCGTACCACCATTGCACCAGGGCATCCTGTACGCCTGCATACCAGCTATAGCTTTTCATGAAACTGACGGGCAGCTCGATGGAGTTGACGATATGCAGCAGTGCTACGGTAACCCAGGTAGCGATATAGAACCAGATGGCGACATACAAATGTTTTTCCCTTCTCTTCAGGATGGTGCCGAACATATTGATACCGAAGATCACCCAAACAAGTGTGATGGCGATATCGATGGGCCATTCCAGCTCCGCATATTCCTTTCCGGTAGTGAAGCCCATCAGCAGGGTAAGGGCAGCGGCCACGATGATGCCCTGCCATCCCCAGAAATGGATATAGCTCAGTTTATCACTGAACATGCGGGCCTTACAGAGGCGTTGGAGTGAATAGTAAACGCCGGTGAAGATACAGTTACCAACAAAGGCAAAGATCACGGCATTGGTGTGAACGGGTCGGAGACGGCCGAAAGTGGTGGGGGCCAGGTTCAGCGAGGCGGCGGGCGCATAGATCTGGATGGCTGCCCATAAGCCGGCGAGCATACCTACAACGCCCCAGAGCAGGGTTGCATAACCAAACCATTTCACAATCTTGTTGTCGTAATAGAATTTTTCTGGCTGCATAATTTTAGTTTCAGGATCTGTGAGGCTGTTTTCTTTTATTGTTTATCGGGATCATTTGCAGGCTTATCGTCGAAGAGCATGCGCAGTGGAGGGGAGAATTCATCCTCATATTGCTTGTCTTTGACACTCCAGCAGAAGGCTGCCAGAAAGAATGCCGCGATACTGACGCTGGCGATGATTAGGATGATGATCACACTCATACTTCCGGATTATGGGTCAAAAGTACCTGAGCCCGTATGCGTGGGAAATGATTACACTTAGATGACAAAATGATTTTAATCAGGTTTGTGGGGCGAGTGAAGGGGATACTCAGAGCTTCCAGCGCTTGGCTAACAGGTTGGTGCATCCGAAAGTGAGCAATACGATGCTGAGGCTGCTGGCCGGCATGAGGATAGCGGCAATAACAGGAGCCAGCACACCCTGCACGGCAAACCAGATACCGATGATATTATACAGTATGCTCAGCACAAAACTGGCGAGCACGATATGCTTGTTGGCGATGCAGAGCCTGATGAAGAGCGGAAGCCTGGGCAGTTGGGCTGCTTCCAGGATGGCATCGCTGGCGGGAGTGAAATTATTGGTGTCTTCGGTGATGGCGATGCCTACATTGGCCTGGCGGAGAGCGCCGGCATCATTGAGGCCATCGCCGATCATCATCACTTTTTGACCTTTGAGTTGTTGCTGCCGGATGAAGTTGAGCTTGTCTTCCGGTTGTTGACGGAAGAGCAACAGCGCTTCATCGCCCATCAAATGCTGCAGATAAGGGCGTTCAGCGCTGTTGTCTCCTGAGAGTACTGAGAGTCTATGGTGCTTGCCTAGTTCCTGAATGAGTTGGGGTACGCAATTGCGGTAGTGGTTCTTTACAATAAAAGAACCGTAGAATTCACCATCCACAGCCAGCAATACCGAGCTGCCTGCATGGGCTTTGACGGGTATCCCGATCACATGTTGTGAGGACCCGAGCGTGATCATCTGTGCATTCACGTAACCTTCCACGCCTCTGCCTGCCACTTCACGGAATCCTTCCACGCGTAAAGAGCTGGTGGCATTGAAGTACTGGGCAATGGCCTTGCTCAGCGGGTGATTGCTTTGAGTAGCGAGGGCTGTTACTGCTTGCTGCAAAGCTAGTGGCAATGACCTCCCCTCATACACTACATCCTGTTCCCGGGTACTGGTGAGGGTACCTGTTTTATCGAAAACGATACTGTTGGCGTTGGCTATATCTTCGATGGCCTGTGCTCCGCGCAGGTAAAAGCGGTTACGGCCAAGGATCCTCAATACATTCCCGTTGGTGAAACTATTGCTGAGCAGCAGGGCGCAAGGGCAGGCAACGATCAGCACGGCAGTGACCACATTCCACACCTTACTGCTGTCTGTGAATCCCCAGTAGAGGGCGGCGATACCAGCTATGGTGAACACGATCACGGTGAACCAACGGCTGAGCAGGTGAACGAAGGAAACCGTTTTGTCTTTGGGGCTGCTTTTGAATTCATCGCGCAGCCAGAGTTTGGTCAGATAACCCTGTGCCACTTCTTTGATCACCAGGATCTCGATGGCTTCGGTGGTTTGTTTACCGCCCGCATAGAGCAGTTCGCCCATTTCTTTCTGCACGGGGACCGATTCCCCGGTAACGAAGCTGTAATCCACGGCTGCCTTGCCTTTGGTGAGAATGCCATCGGCGGGGATCAGTTCCTGCGAATGGATCAGCAGGGTATCTCCCGGCTTGATATCGGGCAGGGAAGTGGGGACCTGTTTCCCGTCTTTGATAACGGTGATGGCTATAGGAAAATAGGAAGTGTAATCGCGTTCAAAAGAAAGTTGCTGATAGGTTTTATCCTGCAATACCCTTCCGAGTAACATGAAGAATACGATGCCGCTCATGGAATCGAAGTAACCGGCGCCTGTTCCGGTGATCACTTCATACATACTTCGTACAAAAGTTACCAACACGGCCAGCGCTATCGGGGCATCGATATTGAGGAAGCGGTGTTTGATGCCGGACCATGCTGCAGCAAAAAAGGGTTGGGCACTGAAGAAGAAGACAGGCAGGGCCAGTATCACATTGAGGGTGCGGAACACTTGCTGGAGGCCTTTTTCAGCATCTTCCAGACCCAGGTATTCCGGGAAGCTGAGCAGCATGATATTGGCGAAAGAGAATCCAGCCACGCCCAGTTGATAGATCATTCTTTTTTTTATCTGGGGTGGCTGGTGTTGCAGATCGTGAAGACTGATATATGGTTCGTATCCAATATTGTTCAAAAGTTCCGCTGTCTGGCGGAGGGTGGTGATCCTTGGGTCGAAAACGATGCTTACTTCGCGGCGGGTGAAATTGACGCGGGAACTGATGACGCCATCATCGAGCTTGTGCAGGTTCTCCAATAAGTAGAGGCAGCTACTGCAATGGATCTGCGGAAGGTAGAAAGTGATATGGGTTTGTTTATCGTCCTCGAAACTGATCAGCTTTTGGCGGATCGTTGCGTCTTCGAGGAAAGCGAATTTGTCGTGCCGGGCCTGGAGGCGTTGATTGGCCCCGGGCGACTGGTTCAGGTCGTAATATTCGCACAATCCGTTCTGGTTGAGCAACCGGAAAACCATTCTGCATCCTTCGCAGCAGAAATGCTTGTTGTCTGCTACGATCTTGTCTGAGGCGCAGTGCTCGCCACAGTGATAACAAACAGTAGGTGTTTCTGTGATAGTTGCTTCCATGCCAGGGGATTTAACGCTGCTAAAGTAGAGCCGTACCCGCTGCCGGATGTTGATTCCACTCACCCAAAACCCTGATTTTTATCATATATGGCATATGATGCCTGTTATGTAGTAATTTTAGCCCCATGAAAACGATACTGGTGATCGACGACAATACGGATATTCGCGAGAATACGGCAGAGATCCTCACCCTGGCAGGTTATCAGACCTTTACCGCCGAAAATGGCAAACGGGGAGTGGAGATCGCGGGTCGCGAAAAACCAGACCTGATCGTATGCGATATCATGATGCCCGAACTGGATGGATATGGTGTATTGCACCTGCTGAAGAACAGACCCGAAACGGAGAATATCCCCTTCATCTTCCTCACCGCCAAAACGGAGCGAACAGATTTCCGCAAAGGCATGGAAATGGGAGCCGACGATTATATCACCAAGCCCTTCGATGATATCGAGCTGCTGAAGGCCATCGAGATCAGGTTGAAAAAAATGGGCATCATCCAGGCACAATATGCCCAGGGCGAACAGGGCGCCAATGAGTTGCTGAAAGAATTGAAAGGCTCAGGCCTTATCACTCTCGATCCCAATCAATACGATAGCGAGCGCATCCCCAAAAAAAGTATCGTGTATCACGAAGGCAAACGCCCCAAATTCCTCTTTCATATCAAAAGCGGTAAGATCAAGACCTTCCGCATACATGAAGATGGAAAAGAATATATCACCAATCTCTACAGCGCCGGCGATTATCTCGGCCATGTAGCCCTGCTGGAGAACAATAGTTACGACGATACTGCGGAAGTTCTGGAAGAAGCTGAAGTGATAATGATCCCACGCGAAGATTTCCTCACGGCCGTGTACAACGATATGAATATCGCCACCAGGTTCATCAAACTGATCTCCCGCGATGTGAAGGAGAAGGAAGAGCGACTCCTTCGCCTGGCCTACGACTCGCTCCGCAAGCGGGTTGCGAAGGCCCTCGTCGATATCCAGCAGAAGTTCAGTCTGAACGGTGATCAGCATGCCATCGATATTCCCCGCGAGGATATTGCCCAGTACGTAGGTACCGCTACGGAAAGCCTGATCCGTACGCTGAGCGACTTCAAATCGGAAAAGCTCATCGAGATCAGGGAGGGAAAGATCAGGATCCTGCAGTCGGAAAAACTCCGTAACCTCTTGTTCTAAAAAGTATATTTTTGCCGCATGGTATTACTTCAGGTTTCCGGCGTTCACAAGGTTAACGAAAGAGGCTTCGAACTAAAGGATGTCAGTTTCAGTCAGCAATGGTATCAGCAGATCGCGATTGCCGGTGAAACCGGCTCTGGAAAATCGACCCTGTTGAAGATCATCGCAGGATTGGCCCAGCCCGATTCCGGGGAAGTGATCTATGACGGCAAGAAAGTGATCGGTCCGGCGGATCAGTTGATCCCTGGCCATCCGAAAATTGCCTATCTCTCCCAGCAATTCGAATTACCCCATTATCTCCGCGTGGAGCAGGTTCTGGAATATGCCAATAAGCTCACCAAGCGTTCAGCGGATCAGTTGTTCGAGATCTGTCGCATCACCCATCTGCTGAAACGTAGAACGGATCAGCTTTCCGGCGGGGAGCAGCAGCGCATTGCCATTGCCCGCCTGCTGATCGGATCCCCCGGGCTCCTTTTGCTGGACGAGCCCTATTCCAATACCGATATGATCCACAAGCAACTGCTGAAGGCCATTATCGGTGATATCGCCGAGCAACTGAAGATCAGCATCATCATGGTGTCACATGATCCTGTAGACTCCTTAAGTTGGGCAGACGAAATACTGCTCATGCGCGATGGCCGGATCATTCAACACGGTATGCCCAAAGAGGTGTATCGTCATCCCGTAGACAATTATGCTGCCGGCCTCCTGGGCAAGTACAATGTCTGGGAAGACAAGAATGGCGTACAGCGCATTGTTCGTCCCGAAGACCTGGTCTTATCCCGCAAACATATCAGCGACGTAAAAGGAACTGTCCAGAACATTATCTTCTGTGGCAGCTACTATGATGTGGAAGTCTATACCGAAACGCGCATGTTCACCTCCCGTATGATGAATCTTACTATCGAAGAAGGTGATATCGTTACTGTCAGTCCTGCAGAGGCGCTCAAATAACATCCCATCCTGGGGGCGGGGCGCGCAAAACTGGTATGAACGACGTCTGGAAAACAAACCACCGCGGGAGGATATTTGTTGGGCTTTTGAGGGGATAGATGAGGGGTTTGGTAATTCTATTCGGCTTCTTCGCTTATGTTTTCAAGGCCGTCTTTTCATACCAGTTTTTGCGCAGCACGATGCAGGTGCAGGGCCGTAAAGAAGCATTTGAGCGCCATCTTCCCTTATTTAATTTATCAGAAGCTGTAATATTCATGTTTGTTTTCCATTGACGAGAAGCTAATTGTTGGAATCTCTTTCTGCATTATGATGCAGATCTGTTGTTCTCAACATTGCAGTTTCCATTTTTCCCGCATTCCATTTTTCTTCCCTTACGGCTCAGCCTTATCATCGTGCTGAGCAATGCCTGTATGAAGAGCAGGCCTTGAAAACATAAGCGAAGAAGCCGAATAGAATTACCAAACCCCTCATCTCCCCCCTCAATAGCTGAAAAAATATCCTCCCGCGGTGGTTTGTTTTCCAGCCTGCGTTCATACAGGCATTGCGGAGAAAAGAGCCCTTGCAAAACTGGCTTTGCGGGATAAGGAGAAAAAAGGAAACCCGCCATCAGCGTTCGCCAATGACGGGTATGGGTCGATGATAAAAAATGCAATTATTATGCACTGCAGGTTACGCAGCCCTCTTCCATCGTACAGGTAGGGCCCTGTGCTTCTACATCATTTGCGCCTTCGATCACCTTCAGTGAATGTTTATCGGTAAGCGGTTCAACCATCTTGCCGCCTTGTTTTTCAACTGTGAACTGAACGGCTTGTGTGGCGGCTTTTGTACGGAGATAGTACATGCCGGTTTTCAGGCCTTGCTTCCAGGCATAGAAGTGCATGGAGGTGAGTTTGCCGTTGGTAGGCGTATCTACGAACAGGTTGAGGGATTGGCTCTGGCAGATATAAGCGCCGCGGTCGGCAGCCATATCGATCAGGTTACGTTGTTTGATCTCCCAAACTGTTTTGTAAATCTCTTTGATGCCCTCGGGAATGCCATCGATCCTTTGGATGGAACCGTTATGAGCGATGATCTTGTTCTTCATATCGTCATTCCAGAGGTTCAGTTCGATCAGGTCTTTCAGCAGGTGCTTGTTCACCACTACGAATTCTCCGCTGAGTACGCGACGAACGTAGATATTGGAGGTGTATGGCTCGAAGCACTCGTTGTTACCGAGGATCTGGGAAGTGGAAGCGGTGGGCATGGGGGCAACGAGGAGGGAGTTGCGGACACCATGTTTCATCACTTCGGCTTTGAGGGTGTACCAATCCCAGCGGAGGGAGGGGTCAACGCCCCAGAGGTCGAACTGGAACTGTCCTTTGGAAGTGGGTGAGCCGGGGAATGTCTCGTAGTAGCCGTCTACTTTGGCCAGGTCCTTGGAGGCTGTCATGGCTGCGAAATAGATGGTTTCGAAGATATCCTTGTTGAGTTGTTTGGCTTCATCACTCTCGAAAGGCATGCGGAGGAGGATGAATACATCGGCCAGGCCCTGCACGCCGAGACCGATAGGTCTGTGGCGGAGGTTGGAAGTTTCGGCCTCCTTTACAGGGTAATAGTTATAGTCGATGATCTTGTTGAGATTTTTGGTAGCCTCGTAAGTGATCTCGTAAAGTTTGTCGTGGTCGAATTTGCCGTCGATCACGAAGCGGGGTAGTGCGAGGGATGCGAGGTTACAAACGGCCACTTCATCGGGAGAGGTGAATTCCAGGATCTCTGTGCAGAGGTTGGAGCTCTTGATGGTGCCGAGGTTCTGCTGGTTCGACTTGCGGTTGGCGGAGTCTTTGTACAGCAGGTAAGGAGTACCGGTCTCGATCTGTGCGTCCAGGATGGCGAACCAGAGGTCTTGTGCTTTCACGGTCTTCCTCATGCGCTTTTCCTGTTCGTACTGGTTGTACAGTTTTTCGAATTCTTCGCCCCAGCATTCGTGGAGGCCTGGTGCTTCGTGGGGGCAGAACAGGCTCCAGTCGCCGTTCTCTTCCACGCGCTTCATGAAGAGGTCGGGGATCCAGAGGGCGTAGAAGAGGTCGCGTGCGCGGAGCTCTTCCTTACCGTGGTTCTTGCGGAGATCGAGGAATTCGAATACATCGGCATGCCATGGTTCGAGGTAGATGGCGAAAGCGCCTTTGCGTTTGCCACCGCCCTGGTCTACATAGCGGGCAGTATCGTTGAACACGCGGAGCATGGGGATGATACCGTTGCTGGTGCCGTTGGTGCCGCCGATATAGGAGCCTGTGGCGCGGATGCCATGGATAGACAATCCGATACCGCCTGCGCTCTGGGAGATCTTGGCAGTTTGTTTGAGTGTATCGTAGATACCGTCGATGCTATCGTCCTTCATGGTGAGGAGGAAGCAGGAGCTCATCTGTGGTTTGGGAGTGCCTGCATTGAAGAGGGTGGGCGTGGCGTGTGTGAACCAGCGCTCGCTCATCATATGGTAGGTTTTGATGGCTGCATCGATATCGTCCTTATGGATACCGAGGGCTACGCGCATATACATATGCTGCGGGCGTTCAGCCACTTTTCCGTCCACTTTGAGGAGGTAAGATTTCTCGAGGGTTTTGAAGCCGAAATAGTCGAATGCGTAATCGCGGTCGTAGATGATGGTGGAGTCCAGCAGTTCGTGGTGTTGGAGGATCACGTCATATACGTCGTCAGCGAGGAGTGGAGCGGCTTTCCCGGCTTTATGGTCCTTGCATTCGTAGAGGAGCTTCATGGTGTCGGAGAAGCTCTTCACGGTATTTTTATGGAGGTTGCTGATGGCTATGCGGCTGGCGAGCAGGGCATAGTCCGGGTGCTTCACGGTGAGTGAGGCAGCAGTTTCCGCAGCGAGGTTATCGAGTTCGGTGGTGGTAACGCCATCGTACAATCCTTCGATCACTTTCTTGGCCACATCAATGGAGTTCACGAAGCGTCTGTCGAGACCGTAGCACAGTTTCTCAACACGTGCGGTGATCTTGTCGAATTTGACAGATTCTTTTTTTCCGTTTCTTTTAACTACAAACATGAGTTGAGGTATTAATGGTGGTAGTAAGTATGGTTAGTTTTTATCCCTGTTCAGTTGTTCCTAGAAGTCTTCGTCGAGCGAGAAAGTGTTGCTTTCTTTGTTACCGCCCATTACGCCTGCTTTCTGGTAATCGCCCACACGTTTTTCGAAGAAGTTGGTCTTTCCTTCGAGGGAGATCATTTCCATGAAGTCGAATGGATTGGCGGTGCCGAACATCTTTTCACATCCCAGTTCCACGAGCCAGCGGTCGGCCACGAATTCGATGTATTGCTGCATCAGTTTGGCGTTCATGCCGATGAGGTCAACGGGGAGTGCGTCTGTGATGAATTCTTTTTCGATACGCACGGCGTCTCCGATGATCTTGTATACCTGTTCGTGCGGCAGTTGCTGGTTGAGCATGCTGTAGAGGAGGCAGGCGAATTCGCAGTGGAGGCCTTCATCACGGCTGATGAGCTCGTTGGAGAAGGTGAGGCCTGGCATGAGGCCGCGTTTCTTCATCCAGAAGATGGAGCAGAAGGAGCCTGAGAAGAAGATGCCTTCAACGGCTGCGAAGGCAACGAGCCTTTCAGCGAAAGATCCGTTCTCGATCCAGCGGAGGGCCCATTCGGCTTTCTTTTTCACAGCGGGAACCGTATCGATGGCGTGGAAGAGGTGGTGTTTTTCCTGAGGGTCTTTAACGTAAGTATCGATCAGGAGGGCATAAGTTTCAGAATGGATATTTTCCATCATGATCTGGAAGCCGTAGAAGCAGCGTGCTTCGGGCAGTTGCACTTCGGACATGAAGTTTACGGCCAGGTTCTCGTTCACAATTCCATCGCTGGCTGCGAAAAATGCCAATACATGTGAAATAAAATGACGTTCTCCGTCGTTCAGGGAAGCCCAGTCTTTGAGGTCACCACTCAGGTCGATCTCTTCGGCCGTCCAGAAACTGGCTTCATGCTTCTTGTACATTTCCCAGACTTTGGGATAGTTGATGGGAAGGATAACAAACCTGTCTTTGTTTTCCTGTAAAAGAATTTCGTTTTCGTATTGCATACTATCGCTTTTTAATTCACATTTAATTCGCGTTGGGGGTAATGGACAGCGATAATATGCCCCTTACTTCATTCCTGGAATAAAGTACAGGCAGCTATCATAGTTATGCATTTACCTTTAATGCGAAGGATTTCTGCACAGATCATACCGGCAGGTGTTCTGACTCGTTTTAGGCCGCTTTTGAGGGCGGCGCCACCAACGTTCTCCAAAACCCGGTGTGGGAGGCGAATGACGGTGAACTTACAGTTGCGCAACAGTCCATGATTTTCACATGGTTCCCCTGAAACATCCCGGAGGCTGCAAACAGATCCGGGAACCGGTACAATTGCGTATAAGAGCGACTGCAAACGTAGCAACCGGGGGGGCGTTTTTCAAATTAACTTAATCACAGGGTGTGTATAATTATTGGGGATAGTTTGGAAGTGCAGGAATGATGCGGCTTACGTCCCGCAAGGGTTTGGGATGGCAGGAGGGGTGGGAGTTTGCGGCAATTTCCATCTTGTAATACCCGTGGTTATTGAATAATGGCCGATTGGTGGTAAATAGAAACCCTTATTCCAATGTTAAGTTTTTGGTTATTTCAGGAAAATAAAGAATATGCTCCCGAATTCATAACAACCTGCCTTGAAAAGAGAGGAAATTTTTAGAAGAGTTTCAATACCTCCTACCGGTAATTCCCCATATATAGGGCACTATGCTGATGCTCTGGCGTGGCTCAAACCTGCGTTGGAACTTGTAGCAGATGGCACGGGCATAATATAACGTTAATGTCCATGCGAAATATTTTGAAAAGGCCATACAAGCCTTGTCTTACGCAAAAAGAAATCTTTCACCGACTTGTGCGAATAGATCAATTGATCCGTATCAAGCTACCCGGCACTCCGGTTGAACTGGCAGATAAGCTGGGGATCCCTGAAAGGAGTGTGTATGAACAGGCAGAGATATGAATCCGGGATCAAAAAAGAAGTCCGGATGATTGTTAATGTTGGACTGCGGTGTGGCTGCAGGGCACGATCCGGAACGTGTCTTAACGACGCATTCAAAAAAATATTGATACATTCTACCATAAACAAACGTTCGTACATACTTTTGGATTGCCAAACAGATCCTGTCATCAGACAACAACCATTTTTTTCAGATGAAAACAACCAGCAGAATTCTCCCGCTTCATGAAGTGGGCATTCATGATATCGACCTTGTCGGTGGAAAGAATGCATCCCTGGGCGAGATGATCCAGAACCTCACCAACCTGGGTGTGAACATTCCAGGAGGTTTTGTCATCACAGTGAACGCCTATAATGATTTTATCAAATCGAACGATCTCGATTCCACCATCCGGGCTCTGGTGAAAGAGATCGATTACAACAATGTGGAATCGCTGCGCCGGGCCGGCCTGCAGATCCGCAATCTCGTACGTAATGCCAGGTTCCCATCGGAGCTCAGCCAGCAGATCATTGAAGCGTATTACACGCTCTCAGGCAAGTACGACCAGCAATCTACAGACGTTGCCGTTCGTTCTTCCGCAACCGCAGAAGATCTTCCTGATGCATCCTTCGCAGGCCAGCAGGAAACCTATCTCAACGTTCGCGGACCAGCCGCGCTGATCGATGCCGTTCGTAACTGTTTTGCATCGCTGTTCACCGATCGTGCCATCAGTTATCGCGAAACTTTCAAGTATGATCATTTTCAGGTAGGCCTCTCCGTTTGCGTACAGAAAATGGTGCGCTCAGACCTCGGAAGCTCAGGCGTTGCCTTCTCCCTTGACACGGAAAGTGGCTTCAAGGACGTGATCGTCATCAACGGTTCCTACGGGCTCGGCGAAATGGTGGTACAAGGCAGTGTATCGCCCGATGAGTTCATCGTGTACAAACCCACACTCGAAAAAGGGTACAAGTCCATTATCGAAAAGAAACTCGGCGTAAAGGACCAGAAAATGGTGTACGGCGATGACCCCGATGAGCGCGTTCGCATCATCCCTACAGAACGCTCGGCTCAGTACCGGTTCTGTCTCTCCGATGAAAATATCCTCAAGCTGGCAGGTTGGGTGAGCATCATCGAGACCTATTACAGCAAGATCAAGGATTACTGGTGCCCCATGGACGTGGAATGGGCCATCGATGGCCTCTCACAGGAACTCTTCATTGTGCAGGCCCGTCCGGAGACCATCCACTCCCGCAAAACACATAATACTCTCACGGAGTATGTGATGAAGAACAAACCCGCAGATGCCAAACCAATCGTAAAAGGTATTGCCGTGGGCGATAAGATCGCCGGCGGTAAGGTCAGCATCATGTTCTCCCTCGATAAACGCGTAGAAGAAGGCCATGAGTTCAAAGCAGGGGATGTACTGGTGACCGATATGACGGATCCCGACTGGGAACCGATCATGAAGAAAGCATCAGCCATCGTTACCAACAAAGGAGGCAGGACCTGTCATGCGGCCATCGTAGCCCGCGAAATGGGCGTACCCGCCATCGTTGGTTGCGGCAATGCTACAGAGATCCTCCAGGAAGGCCAGGAGATCACCATCTCCTGCGCAGAAGGGGATGAAGGGTTCGTGTATAACGGAAAGCTCGACTATGAAGTGACAGAAACTTCACTGGATGATCTTCCCCAGACAGACACTGCCCTCATGCTGAACGTGGCCTCACCCTCACTCGCATTCCGGTTCTCGCATATCCCAAACCGTGGGGTGGGGCTGGCGCGCGAAGAGTTCATCATCAACAACTATATCGGTGTTCACCCGCTCGCGCTATTGCAACACCGTAATCTGAATGATCCCGAGCTCACCCGCACTATCGAAAAGCTCATAAAAGGATATGCCAACGAAGAAGAGTTCTTCATCAGCAAGCTCTCTTACGGTATCGCTAAGATCGCTTCGGCCTTCTATCCCAACAAAGTGATCGTTCGCTTCTCCGATTTCAAGAGCAATGAGTACTTCAACCTGCTCGGTGGTAAACATTTCGAGCCACATGAAGAGAACCCGATGATCGGATGGCGCGGTGCTTCCCGCTACTACTCCGAAAGCTACAAACCCGCATTCGGACTGGAATGTAAAGCCATCCAGCGCGTTCGCGAAGAGATGGGCCTCTCCAATGTAGTGGTGATGATCCCATTCTGCAGAACGGTTCCCGAGCTCCTGAAAGTGAAAGAAACGATGAAGGAATTCGGATTGGTACAAGGCAAGGATGGACTGGAAATTTATCTCATGGCTGAGCTGCCTTCGAATATCCTCATGGCAAGGGAATTTGCCGAGCATATCGACGGGTTCTCCATCGGATCGAACGACCTCACCCAACTGACCCTCGGCCTTGACCGTGATTCGGCCCTGGTGGCACATCTCTACGATGAGCGCAACGATGCTGTAAAAAGAATGATCAGCATGCTCATCGAAACCGCCAAAGAATGTAAAGTGAAAGTGGGCATCTGCGGGCAGGGACCTTCAGACTTCCCGGACTTTGCTCAGTTCCTGGTTGAAAAAGGGATCGACAGTATCTCCGTAACACCAGACTCTGTGATCAAAACCATCAAAGCTATCAGCGCTATCGAATCCAAAGCGGCTGTAACGCAATAAGGGAAACAGGTACATAAAATCGAAAGCCTCGTAGTGATACGGGGCTTTTGATCTTTCAGGGAGACAATATCCTGGCTGATCGGATCAATCATATTTCCTTCCCTTGCTATACAGGAACTCGCGGAAAGAAAACCGGAAACTCAATTGCACAAATGTTTCCTTGATGAGATTATTGGCGATTGTGCCCCTGCGGCCGGCTTCCAGCGCCAGCCCATAACTCATCTTCCCACTCAGGTATCCACCATAGCCAATGGTGGCACCCACCTCATCGATGGGAGTATTGTTCACACGCAGGTAACTCCTGTTGAAATAGCCACCCACCTGCATATAACTTTTCTCGAATTTCATATTCCATTGTTCTACCAGGTTCGACATCTGTACGCCTGCCGAGATACGGTAAGAGTTGATAGTGCTCCAGTTACTGCCGCGAACCCCGTTGGCAGCCCAATCCTGGTACGTATAGTCCACACTGTAAGTAGTTCTTCCCTTACTGATCACCGCGAGACCAAGATCGAAGCTCATGGGTAAAGTGAATATATCATTCGCCAGTACTTCCTCTTTACGGATGGTGGTATTGCCCTGCATGATAGTAACGCTCTTCTCCCGGTTGAGATCCGTTTTGGCGGCGAACCTGCCACCCAGCGACACACTCCAATCCTTACCCAGTTTGGTGGAATAGATGGCGCCATATTCAAATCTGAACTTATTGTAATAGTCTTTTCTTTTTGTTTCGATGGGATCACTGGTGTATGCTGTTTCCAGGCTCTCGGTCTGATTCACGGATCCCGTGAGCAAAGAAGTGCGGAGGCCGAGCGACAAATGCTTGCCTACATTGAAAGCATTGTTCCAGCTTACATTGTAGATGCCGCCATCACCTTCATACAAGGCATCATAGTTTTCAGTGGAGCCTTCGATATTGAGTTTGGAGCGATAAGAATAGTTCACGTAACTGTAAGGCATCAGGCTGATGCCGGAGGTCCAGAAATTGTTGAGCTTGATGGCCATCGAGAAGTTCTTGATGAAGAAATCGCGGCCCGTATTGTTATCGCTGGTAATGGGGGTACCGGCATAGGAAACGGTCCTGGCAACAAATGTGGCATTTCCCAGCAATACGCTGCGTTCCAGACCCGCCATGGAAGCCGGGTTCTTGTTGAGCAGGTGAAAGGGATTGCTCATGAGCGCAGTTCCAGCATTGGCGATACCGGCAGTTTTATCGTAAAACCGATGTTCGAGATCTCCGATAGCGTAAGTGGAGTAGGGGCTGTTGATGCTTTGGGCTTTTGACGACAAAACAGCCAGAGAAAATATAGCCAGTACAATAATTCTGTATTGCATAATCAGTTTATTCGGTAGTGGTCAAAAGCGTGAGTTTGAGTTGGGATATGTATTTCGGATGTTGCCTGGTGCCGATCACGGCCCGGTTGAGCAGGGTAGTGGTGCCGGGGGCCTGTTCCATCACGAACAATCCCATTTCTGCGCTATTGTTCAAACTCAGCAGGTAATCCACATAATGCGTGATATCGAAACTGTAATTGGTATTGAGCCTGTACACATCGTCTATCTGTGGATTGGCGGTCAGTGTGCCATCTCCTTCGATATTGGTGAGGTCTTGTCCGATGATATTGGTGGCATTGGTCTGTGCCATGTACAGGCTGGTACAAAGTGGAAAACTGTACTGATCGAAACTGCCTTCAACGGGCTTCAGGATGAGGATGGCGGACAATAGCTTCACGGTTTTACCGAGCGTCTTCACATCGGGGAGACTGGGAAATTTCACTTTCAGCAAAACGCCCATGCCCGTTTGTGAGAAGGCAACAGGATCAACTTCGGTAGGGAAGTATTCTTCCTGTCCATCAAATTTCTTTTCCAGTGGTGTTCCTGTTCTGTTCACCAACAGTTGGTTGAACTGGTATTCCGTTCTGGTGAGATGGAAATCGATAGTATGTTCCTCATAGTAAGGCCAGGTGGTATGATAATGGATGCGCATCTGCGTGGAACTATCTGTTTTAAAGGAATAGATGGCGCCGTTATCGCTTGCATTCGATTTGATGGTGATGCCTTTGAAATATGTGAGCCAGGCGTCCGATGTCTGGAATTCAGGGTCCTTATCCCTGATCTTCCGGAACAGTTCAGTTCCTTTATTGTCGCGGATCTTCAGGGTGAGCGAATCTCTCGAGGGGCTGAAATTCCTGGTGACAGTAGAAAGTGCAGTAGGCAGCCAGTTGAAACTACTGGTATTCCACAACCTGGTAGCGTAGGTATAATCGGCCTGTTCGGCCATTTCGTAGGCGGTAAAGGATATGGACTTTGACGTGTCTCCATACCAGTTATTGTTGGGGTGTAACACCAGTACGGTGGAATCGTAAACTGCATCGTCCGGTATGTCCGCATTTTGTGCGGCGGCCGGTAATTCAATCTGGAAGAAGGTTTGGGCAGTGGTAGGCCCCATGATGGGATCTAGAGTTCGGCCGATGAAAAGAACTGAGTTCCCGGAAGTAGGGAAGGAGTCGAGCACGATGGTGGATAGATAGGGGGTAACCGTGTCTACAGTCAGGAGCCTTGTAAAGCTCTCGGGCAGCCCTGATCCGAATTGTATTTCTTTTTTCTCACAAGCAACAACGCTGAAACAACAAAAAACAACAAGCCAACAAACATTTCGGGAGGCATAAATTCTGGTGATCATTCCTGGTTTGTTCATTTGTGCGCAATATATCCGGCCCACTTTTCTACATTTTGTTATTATATATCAGCCCTGCAATAAAATCGGCAGAACTTAATTTTGTATCTCCGAATTGGCGCAGCGTTCTACAACTCCATTCCTACCAATTTGCCACCCATCTTTCTCAAATGTCCACCATTACTCCCGCTGCCGCACTCGTTCCCCCTCTCTTCCCCTCCAGAATGAAATCGATAAATAAGTAGATTTTGTCCATGTATTGATGCACATTCAACGTGCTGCAAAGGCGGGGGTGGTGGATGCGGGCTGTAAAACAAACCACCGCAGTTTGTTCTTTGATGGAGCTGTGGTAAGGAGGATGGGCAGTGGTGCTTTGATGGGCTTTGGAGCTTTTGTTTTGAAGGCCCGCATCCACCACCCCCGCCTTTGCCCCAACAATCCAACCATCAACCAAAGACAAAATCTACTTATTTGTCGATTTCATTCCACCCCCCATCTATTTTATCAGTTTGTTTGCGTCCTCACCGGATACTTTGCGCAAAATTTATTCAAATGAAATATCCGGTTTTCCTGTTCATCCTCTCCTCCCTGTCTCTCCTGACTGCCTGCACTAAAAACAGCTCCAACTCTGATTCCGACCTGGTCGGCAACTGGGTGCGTAGCGAAGATTTCAGAGGAGATCCCAGGAGTGAAGCGGTTTCATTTGTAGTGGACAACAAGGCCTATGTAGGTACTGGTCTTTTTGCCACCAATGGCCAGTACAGTAGTAAGTTCTACCGGCTGGACCTGGACAAAGGCTATTGGGAGCCTGTAGCTGATTTTCCCGGGGAGATGCGTCGCGGCGCCGTGGCTTTCACTGCTGGCTCAAAAGCTTATGTAGCCTGTGGTTACAATGGCCCTGCCAACAAGATGCTGAACGATCTATGGGAATATGATCCCGCTCTCGATAAATGGACACAGCTCGATCCCTTCCCCGGGGAGCCTCGCAGGAATGCAGTGGCATTTACGGTCAATGGTAAGGGTTATATCGCAACAGGGTACAATACCAGCGCACTTTCCGATTGCTGGGAATTCAATCCTGGGGATAAGAGCTGGACTGAAAAAGCGAGTATCCGTGGCCGCAAACGTTCACAGGCCGTGGCATTTGTAGTGAATGGCAAAGCCTATGTATGCAGTGGTAACAACAATGGCGAGGCATTGAATGATCTGCAATTGTTCGATCCTGCAGGGAACAGCGGCCAGGGTGCCTGGACGGATATGCGTAAGCTCACCAATGTGAGCACCGATTCTTATGATGATAATTATGCCAATATTGCCCGCTATGGTGCCGTGGCATTCACCATGGGCAGCAAAGTATACCTGGCTACAGGCCGCGCGGGATCACTCATTTCAGATACCTGGGAGTATGATCCTGCCAATGATACCTGGACAAAGAAGACTTCCTTTGAAGGCACTGCGCGCGAAGGAGCGGTTGGTTTCTCGCTCAAAGACAGAGGCTTTGTTCTTACCGGAAGAAGCGGCTCGGAGATCTTCGACAATATGTTCGAGTTCCATCCCTTTGAAGCGCAGAACGATAATGATAACCTCTAAATAACATTTGTTATAGTTAAGATAAAATAGCCGGTTTGGCGGGCGCTGCAAAGTTTTGAATGCAGCGCCTTGCTAATTTGGCGGCTCAATTCCATAATGAGAAAAGACAGTGCGCTTGATGTATTTGCCTATGTGTTAGGTTTCAAACCGGCTAAAACGGTGGTGCACCGTCTGCTGATCATTACGCTCCATATCCTTGGCTGGGGCTTGTTCCTCACATTGCCCATCCTCATCTATCGTATCGAAATACTCGATACCTATTTCCTCTACAGGGAAGTGATCAACAAGATCTTCCTCATTCTTCTTTTCTATTTTCATTACTATTATCTCATTCCGAGATTTTTTCAAAAAAAGAGATACGGGAGATATTTCCTCACCATACTTGCCTCCCTGGTAGTGATCTGCTTTCAGCAATTGCTGGTGGAATCTTTCATTCAAATGAAGTTCCGGAAAGAGGCAGGCATGGTATTCAGAAGTGGGCCCAACCGGTTCTTCCACCGGTTGTCGCCCGTAGGTAAAATGCAGTTGGCACCCATGGTGGGCTCGGTGACGGTGAACCGGGATACGACCTTCATCAGGAGGGTAGGGCCAGACGGTAGTTTTGTAGAGAGCATGGAATACAGGCGATCCCCCGAACATGGGAAAGATACGGTGGTGGTGATGGCGAGGCGGACCGTACCCGCAGATGCGGAAAGCCATGAGCGCTTTGTGGAACGAAGTTTTTCCAGAGGCTTGCAGGGAATGCCGGCCATGCCGATGGGCAGAACCCTGGCCATTGCCGGCGAAATGCCTTTTTTCAAATTGTTCGGAACAGAGATCCCTTTGATGGCATTGCCCATGCTGCTGATGGATACGCTTAGCTCTGCCATCATCATCCTGTTGATCAGCGGTTTTATCAAACTGGCGAATTCATTACTGATCAGCGAAAAACAGAAAAAGATACTGGAAACGGAAAGGCTCAATGCGGAGCTCAGTTTCCTCAAATTGCAGATCAACCCGCATTTTCTTTTCAATACCCTCAACAGTATCTATTCACAAGCGCACCTGCGATCCGAACAAACGGAATACTCCATCCTCAAGTTCAGCCAGATCATGCGCTATGTACTGTATGATACCAGTACCGAAAAGATCCCGCTCAAAAAAGATATCGAGTATATCAGCAATTATATCGATCTGCAAAAACTTCGATTGTCCAAAAACGTTACTGTCAAATTCAATGTCAATGGCAATACCGATCAGTTGTTGATAGCACCATTACTTCTTATCACCTATATCGAAAATGCATTTAAACATGGCGTGAGTTATACCATCCCTTCCGAGATCAGAGTAACGATAGAGGTGATCGGCAACAATCTGCTGCTCACCGTATCCAATGCCGTTACTTCTTCGCGTCAGACGGGGCACGAAGGAGTAGGGCTGATCAATGCGAGAAGAAGGCTGGATGTTCTATATCCCGGTAAATACTGGTTGGATGTGGTAGACAATAAATCCCTCTACATTGTTAACCTCAAAATTGAATTGGACCATGAAAATTAACTGCCTGATCATCGATGATGAGCCCTGGGCCCTGGACCTGATGGAAGATTTTATTCAGAAGATCCCCTATCTCAGGTTGGTGGCAAGATGTGAAGGGCCCATGGCGGCAAGGCCTTATTTTGAACAGGAGGAGATCGATCTTCTTTTTCTCGATATCAGGATGCCTGATCTTTCGGGGATACAATTCCTGAAAACACTCTCGAAGAAGCCTTCTGTGATCTTCGTTACGGCATACAATGAATTTGCCGTGGAGGGATTTGAACTGGATGCCATCGATTACCTGCTGAAGCCTGTGCCATTCGACCGGTTTGTGGGCGCGGCCAGCAAGGCATATGAATACATCAGTTACCGGAAGACCAACAGGCAGGTGAACACGAACGATGATTTTATTTTCATCAAAACATCCCACAAGATCCAGAAGATATTCTACGAGGACATTATCTATCTGGAAGGGCTGAAAGATTACACGCGCATACACTTGTCCGGGAGCAGAAAGCCCATCGTAACTTTACAGAGCCTCAAGTATTTCGAAAGCCGCTTACCTTCCACCAACTTTATCCGCATTCACCGTTCCTATATCGTATCCCTGAGAAAGCTGGACACGGTTTCCCGGAAAACCGTTTTTCTGGGCGAAACGGAGCTGCCCTGCAGTGAGCATTACAGGAATATTTTGTATACTTTGATAGGGGAAAACCTTTAGTTGTCAAAAGATTATCAGATTGCTACAGATATGTTTTGGTATTTATATGTTAAAATGCCCGGCTGAGCTGTAATTAAATTGCTACAGGGATGCATTTTTATCAATATGCCGTACATTTGCGTCGGTTCAATAGTAAAAATCCATGATTGCGCTGTCTGAATCCCAGCGCAATTTTATTTCAGGTATCCCGTTGATAGAAAATATGCGATGTAGCACGCATGATTTTTTACCCTAAAAATGGCTTGAGTCCATGCAAAAACCAAAGAAGAAGTTAAGGCTGGCCAATTTGGTTCAGGCAGCCGTGTTGGGCGTTCTGATTGTTTTACACTGGTCATTCGTGCCTTTCACAACAGATGGAACTGGTGCCCCTGCCACTAAAAAATTACTTTTTGCTCCTACACCTATCGGAAGCATCGAATATCATGCTATCGCATGGTCGCTTTCCAAGATGGCCGTGTACGATAGCCTCCACCTCGAAGAACAGGGGCTGAGCCGGTCCGTTTTCCAGATGGCCCTCAGGGGTATGGAAAAACTGAAAAGGACAGGTCTCATCCGCGACAATATCCTCTCCATTGCAGATTTCTCCAAACCAAGCAGCGAAAAACGCCTGTTTGTGATCGATCTCAATAATTATCAAATGCTTTTCCATAGCCTGGTGGCCCATGGCAACCGTTCGGGAAAAGAGTCTGCTCATGTTTTTTCCAACAAGCCCAGAAGCAATGCCAGCAGTCTCGGTTTCTATGTAACCGGTGAAACCTATCGCGGTACCAATGGTTATTCCCTCAAATTGCAGGGAATGGAAAAAGGTATCAATGATGCTGCATTCCGCAGGGCCATTGTGGTGCATGGCGCCGATTATGTATCGGAATCCTGGATCAATAGCCAGGGATATATCGGAAGAAGTCAGGGCTGTCCTGCAGTGCCTAATGAGATCAGCCGGCCCCTGATCGATGAGATCAAGGAGGGGACTGTGCTCTTCATTTATCATCCCACCTCTGCTTATATTTCCCGTTCAAAGTTGGTTCGTTGATGGCGTTGAGTGAGGGGAGTTATTCACATCCACATACTTCG
>JAGIAP010000013.1:31979-34879 GCA_017744805.1 Chitinophagaceae bacterium
CCTCTACTTTTTATACCTCCCGATCCAGGCTGGTTCGTTAGTCAGAAAAAACGGGAGTTATTCACATCCACGTACTTCGTGGTAATAAAAAACCGTTATCTGAACGGCAGCAGCGTTTATCTTTGACAATTAATTTTTTATTATGCTAAAGGTAGGCGTATTCGGCGTAGGCCATTTGGGTAAGTTCCATCTGAATAACTGGAAGGAAATGAAGGATGTAGAACTGGTAGGATTTTATGACCCCTCAGATGATGCAGCGCAGCAGGTAACCGAAAAATATCAACTCCCCAGGTTCCTGGATCCCGAATTATTGATGGATGCCGTGGATGCCGTAGACATTGTTGCACCCACCACTTACCATTTTGACCTCTGCAGAAAAGCCATCCGGAAAGGCAAGCATGTTTTTGTTGAGAAGCCCCTGGCCAATACCATGGAAGAGGCGCGTGAACTGGTGAAACTGGTGAAAGAATCCAATATCAAATTCCAGGTAGGCCATGTTGAAAGGTTCAATCCGGCATTCCTCTCCTTGTCTGAGCTGGGGCTGCAACCTATGTTCATAGAAGTACATCGCCTGGCCGAATTCAATCCCAGGGGCACAGAAGTGAGCGTGATCCTTGACCTGATGATCCACGACATCGATATTATCCTCAACCTCGTGAAGAGCGAAGTGAAAATGATCTCCGCCAGCGGTGTTGCCGTGATGACGGATACCCCGGATATTGCCAACGTCAGGATCGAGTTCAATAACGGATGTGTTGCCAACCTCACTTCCAGCCGGATCTCCATGAAGAAAATGCGTAAAATGCGTCTTTTCCAAAAAGATGCGTATATTGGTGTTGACTTCCTTAACAAGAAATCCGAGGTGATCAAACTGAAAGCACCTCATGACGTCGATGCCTTTTCTTTCGATCTGGATACGCCACACGGAAAAAAGACCATCGCGGTTCTCAACCCACAGGTCCCAGAAGTTAATGCGATAAAAAAAGAGCTTGAAGCGTTCCGCGATGCTATCGTGAACAATACACCTACACGTGTGTCTGAAGTAGATGGTTACAGGGCTATGGACGTAGCACATCAAATACTTCAGAAAATTAAAAACAACAGTATTGTTGCCTAAACCTTCAAACGGATCAGTAAAACCAATTCATTCTGCCTGGTACCTGCTTAGTGATTATACTGCAGCTATACTGGGATGGATCGTTTTTTACTTTGCCCGAAGGTATTTCTTACACGAACAGATCATCATCAATAATAAGATCTTCCTGAACAACCGGTTCTGGCTGGGCCTTCTTTTCATCCCCATCGGCTGGGTGATCTTCTATGCCATGGTGGGAGCCTATCATTCCCTTTACAGGAAGTCGAGGTTGAATGAACTATCCACTACCCTGCTTTGCACTCTTCTTGGCTGCACCCTTGTTTTCTTTGCCCTGGTGATCAATGATCCCCAGCATCACTATACTTATTTCTACAGCGCCCTGGGCACGTATATCGGTGTTCAGTTCCTGTTCACCTGGACGGGGCGTCATATGATCCTGACCCGGATCAGGCAGCAACTGATCCGTGGGAATGTGTATTTCAATGCCCTGCTCATCGGCGGTAACTCCGTGGCCACCAAAACCTTCAAGGAAACCCGCGAGGGCCTTGCCAATGCCGGTTTCCATTACAAAGGCTTTCTGTCGGCAGGGCAGGAGCCCAATGGTATCCGGGATTATCTCCCTCAGTTCGGTTCGTATAAGGATATGAGTGAGGTGATAGATGAACGAAGGATCAAACTGGTGGTGATTGCCGTTGACAAGAACGAAAAGCAACAACTCAACCATATTGTGGAAGTGCTGAGCGAAAAGGATGTGGATGTAAAGATCGTTCCAGATACCCTGGATATCCTCTCCGGTAGTGTGCGAACCAGCAATGTTACGGGCGCACTGTTGTCCGATATCCGTACAGACCTGATGCCTGAATGGCAACAGAATATCAAAAGGGTGATAGATGTGGTAGCGGCTATCCTGGGTATGATCGTTTTATCGCCCTACCTGCTGTATGTAGCTATCAGGGTGAAGCTCTCTTCACCCGGCCCGGTACTGTACTCACAGGAAAGGGTAGGGTACAGGGGAAGGAAATTCCATATTTTCAAATTCAGGTCCATGTACCATCCCGCCGAAGAGAATGGACCGCAATTATCGGATACGGATGATCCGCGGATCACCAACTGGGGCCGGACCATGAGAAAATGGCGTGTAGATGAATTGCCACAATTGTGGAATATCCTCAGGGGTGATATGAGCCTGGTAGGGCCGCGGCCGGAAAGGGATCACTATATCCGACTGATCCAAAAGCAAACACCCTATTATAACTATCTGCTGAAAGTTAAGCCAGGTCTCACTTCCTGGGGGATGGTGCAATTCGGTTATGCCAGCTCTGTAGATGAAATGGTGTCCAGGATGAAATACGATCTGATCTATATCGAAAATGTTTCGCTGGCGCTGGACCTCAAGATCATGCTGCATACCCTCCGTATCCTCTTTCTGGGTAAGGGCAAGTGATTTGCTTTGTATCTCCTGAGTAATCCCTTATTTTTGATAAAAGGTACTTTCGTGCACAGACTTCTACTACTATTTGGCTGGTGCTTACTGCTTCAATCCTCTCTCTTCGCGCAATCCAACTACTGGCAACAGGAAGTTCATTATACCATCGATGTCAACCTCAACGATAAGGACCATACATTGGATGGCATGCTCAAACTGCAGTATATCAACCATTCACCTGATACCCTCCATTTTATCTGGTTCCATATCTGGCCCAACGCCTACAAGAACGATCGTACGGCCTTCTCCGACCAATTGCTGGAAAATGGACGGAAGGACTTTTACTTTTCGGATAAGGAACAACGTGGGTATATCAAC
>JAGIAP010000140.1:0-7572 GCA_017744805.1 Chitinophagaceae bacterium
GGTGCATACCGTACATTCTCCTGCATCTGCTGGAAGGCCGATATGAATTGTTTGAACTTGTGACCCGTCTCCGGCCACTTCACCGATTTGTTACGGAGCGTCCAGCGGATCTTGTCGAAAGCAGCCTGACGGTCCTCATCGTCATAGAAATTTCGGCTCCATTCTTCCGGCCATTGATCGATGGGCATAAGCGCAAATCCATTGCCGTACATTTTGATAGGGCTGGGATGACTTCTTACATCCAGGCTGCTCTTATCGGATTCAAGGCCCCAACGGAAATATTGTTCCCAGTATTTGAAATGATTCACCAGTCTGTCGGTGATCTGCTGACTGCTTTCCTTATGAGGGGCTTTGATCCTCCATTTGTTATTGGTGAGGGAGAAAGGGCTCTCCTCTTCATCCTTCAGCGGATTCTTCGTTCCCTCGAAACAGGATTCGGAAATATAACTGTTATTGGGATCCATATCCACCACCAATTCCTTATCGGTGAGCTTTTTCATTTGTATCCTGCGTGTTTTGCCCACCGAGGGTTGCAGTACCAGTATCTTATCTTCCACTGACCAGTGGCCATATTCGAAGCCGCCGATATTGGCCGTGTATTTCCCTTTCGTTTCCAGGTTGATGAAGCTGACAGGGCTCAATTCGGGATCAGTGCTTTTCTCAGAGCGGGATTTGTTCTCGTAAGTGAAGAACCAGACCTTGGTGAGAATGCCTTCCCGGAGGGAACAGCCATTCAGGAAGAGAGCGCAGCATAACAGCATGCCTGCAACAGGGATACGCATAAGAAAGGGTTTGATAGGCATAAAAAAAATCTCCATCAATTCATACCGGGCTGGTAGTCCCAGGGAAGCATATGCGAAACCTTTTCACTCCATCCCCAATAATCGATGGTAAAGATATTCTGGGGAGGAAAGAAAAGACCGCTTCTCTGGATCACGATCGGCAGGGCTGGCATAAGCGTGATCAGGGATCTTTGGAAGCCTGGCTCCCTGAAGATCCGGTAATCATAAAGATATTCTTTTTCTTCCAATGCTTTCCTGTATGTCACCTGCAGGTAGTCCGGGAAGAAGATGGTCTTCGTGGAGTCGATGCCGGTAGTGATGAGACTATCGGCATTCAGTATATGACGCCCGATCAGCGCCAGGGAGTCATCCTGTTTCAAAATCTGTTGAAAATAATTGAGGCTGTCTTTCTGTACCGGGAAACTGATCCTTCCACCCTGCACGATCTTGTGCTGCTTCTCCATATCGTAGATCTTCATCAGCCTTTGCTTCTCTACATTCGGCACTTTGCGCATGCGGCGCACTTCAAAACTGTCCAGGACCAGGGTATTGCCGTAAAGGCTCCTGATGAATTGCAGCAGTGAGCCATCGTAGGCCTGGCGGCGATTCTTCTTCCACTGCTCCGCCTGTTTTGGATTGGAGGGGGTGAGGTCCTCGAAAAAAGAATAGCCTGTAAAGACCACCACACGGGTCTTCCAGTTGCGGACAAAACTTTCCAACTGGTAGGTGACGCGATATCCCAGGGCTTTGTTCTCGATGATCAGCGGGGCATCAGCCACCACATCCAGGATCCTGGCATTGGGAGAATAACGGAAGCGAAGGGCTTTCCGGTTCTTGATATCACAGTCCTGCGCTGCCGCCGATGTGCCGATGAACCCTTCAATGAAGGTCCTTCCATACTTCTTCCATCCATTCTTTTCCCAGGGCATAACGGTAACGGATTCCAGCTCTTCCACCTTTGGCAGTAGCTTCACCTCCATCAATATTGGCAATGTATCGGATGATAAAGGGTATACGATAGTTTGAAAGCCTACAGAAGAGATCACCAACTCGAAACTGCCCTTATTGATGCCCGTTATCTCGAACCCTCCATCGGCCCGGGAAACAGTTCCTTTGGAAGTGCCATTGATAAAGATGCTGGCATTGGGGACCGGCAGACCTGTCTTATTGTTCAGAACAGTACCGGCAATACGGTTCCTTTCCTGTGCAGAAGCAGCAAGAACAAGGCTAAGGCATAATGCAAGAAGAACAGTTAACTTCATATGGTTGCGCAACGCACAACGCTGACGCTATTCCAAACCAAACAGACCTTTGTTCAGCAGTTGTAACGTTTGTGTTTTGTAAGATGATGGCACCAAAATGCTCACATTGTGCTTACTGCCACCATAGCTTACCATGCTGATGGTTACGGGTTTGAGCGCATCAAACAATTTACTGAGTACATCAGGTGTTTGTGCGATCTCATTGCCCACCACGGAGATGATGGTCTGGTCCGTTTCCACGGCGATGGAGCCGAATGGTTCCAGTTCTTTCACAATGGCTTTCAGATGTGTGCCGCTGTCGATTGTAACAGAAACGGCCACTTCCGAAGTGGTGATCATGTCTATTGGAGTGCGATACTTTTCAAACACCTCGAAGATCTTGCGCAGGAAGCCATAGGCCAACAACATGCGACTGCTCTTGATATTGATGGCAATGATACCATCTTTGGCAGCCACAGCTTTAGCGCCTACGGAACCAGCCTCCTGTGTGATCACAGTACCAGTTGCTTCGGGCTGCATGGTGTTGAGTAGTTTCACCGGCACCTTTTCCTGCTGTGCAGGCCAGATACAAGTGGGGTGCAGGATCTTGGCGCCGAAATAAGCCAGCTCGGCTGCCTCTTCGAAGCTCAGTTGCTCGATGGCCACGGTCTTCTTCACCACGCGCGGATCATTGTTGAGCATGCCGTCGATATCTGTCCAGATCTCGCAGACAGAGGCATTGGCGGCAGCAGCCACCAGGGAAGCCGTGTAATCGCTTCCTCCGCGTTTGAGGTTATCTACTTCGCCTCTTGCGTTGCGACAGATATACCCTTGTGTGATGAAAAGTTTCTTGTCTTTGTGTTGCTCCAGCAATGCTTTCAGTTTAGGCCTGATAGCAGTGATCTGGGGCTCTTCGTGAACATCGATGCTCATGAACTCGAGTGCAGGGAGCAGCGAATGCGGAATGCCTTGCTCTTCGAGGTAAACGCTGAAAAGTTTCGTGCTTAACAGTTCGCCCTGAGCGAGGATGTCTTTGCTCAGTGCTTCGCTAAAGGAGATCTTCAGGATGATATTGAGGAATTCAAAATGCTCGCTAATGATCTGCTGCGCTTTGGCTCGCGCAGCGTCGGTCTTGACAAGATCAGGAATGAATTGTTTGTAATGTGCTTCCAGTGTATCGATCTTCTGCTTGGCTTCTTCGCGGTTGCCGGCTGCCATTGATTCTCCGATACCTACCAGTGCATTGGTAGTGCCACTGAGTGCGCTCAATACAACGATGGTGGGCTCTGCATCCCTGGTGATCAGTTGAGCAACCTGGTGCATGCGCTCTGGTTTGCCTACTGATGTGCCACCAAACTTCATTACTTTCATGTTACCCTCTCTTGTTCCGCTTCTACGCGGGTTTTGGTTTTTAATTAAGTTGTAAATATTACGCCTGCTCTGAATTTCAGGCAGGCGCAAAGATAACGGTTGAGACTGTATTATGGAACAGTTCCGTCTAATTATGTAGCTAACGGCTATTAGTGTTTTACGGCACTGTTCAGAAAGATATTTTCAGCTTTTCAGCCAGCTTTTGCAGGTCTTCGGCAACCGTTTCCAACAGCGGGATCCCCTGTACTTTCCGGAGTTGTTCCATCTCTCTTTCCGGATCGCCGGGAACCAACACCCGCTCCCCGCCTTCTATGGGCCTGGCCTCCCTGAAGCGTTTAAGCCAGTTGTCCATATTCTCTTTGAACTCGGAGGCAGGCCTGAAAGCATCCACCCGCATGGCCCCGAAGAAATGACCGATCCCCTTGCCGGGCATGAAGTCCGGCATCGGCACATAAGCAGGGAAGGGCGGCACCCATGGCCCGTAATTGGCCCCACTCAGTACGCCGCAGAAAATATCTACCATGGCCCCGAGGGCATAGCCCTTGTGGCTTCCATGCTCCCTGTCGCCCCCCAACGGTAACAGCGCTCCGCCTGATTTCAACGCATGCGCATCCGTGGAGGGTTGTCCGTTCGCATCCTGCACCCATCCCAATGGTGTATCCAGGTTCTTGCGTTGCAGGATCTCCAGCTTGCCATTGGCTGCTGTGGTGGTGGCGAGGTCAGCCACAAAAGGATCTTCTTCCCCTGCAGGAATGGCCACACAAATTGGATTGGTGCCCAGTAATTTTTCAGCAGAGAAGGTAGGCGCCACCAATGGACTGGCATTGGTCATGGCGATACCGATCATATCATGTTCCAGGGCCATCATTCCATGATAGCCCGCAATGCCGAAATGATTGCTGTTCTCCACGCTCACCCATCCCGATCCCACATTCTTCGCTTTATCGATGGCCACCTGCATGGCATAAGGCGCCACAACCAGGCCCAGGCCGCTATCGCCATCCACCACAGCCGTACTGGGTGTTTCATGTACGATGCGGATATTGGGTTGGGCATTCACCCGCTTCACTTCCCATAAACGCACATATCCACCAAGCCTTGCCACTCCATGAGAGTCCACACCACGCAGGTCTGCACTCAGCAAAACCTTTGCAGCAGTGGCCGCATGCGCTTCATTGCATCCGATCTGTTTGAAAACATTTTCCGTGAACTGAAGCAAGTGCTGGTAAGAATAGATCCTTTCTGCCATAGCTATGATATTGGTAAAAAGAAGGGCAAGTTATTGATAATTTCGGAGAGCCGGCCAGCGCTCGCGTCCCCGCAAGTGCCTTATATGCAGTTCGCCTCCGGCGAACCACCGGGTGCAACACCCGATTGGTTTCGCCGGAGGCGACAAAATATAGATCACCCGCCGGGAGGCGAGCGATGGGCGCACCCTATTTCAATGCATTCACCTGAGTATGGAAGAACTCAGCAATTTCTTTAACATCACCAGTATTGTTGAGCCAGTTGCTTTCATGTTCGATGGAGAACATGCCTTTGAATTGCTGGCGCTTGAACTCTGCAAACACTTCAGGGAATTTGATCACACCTTTTCCGGGAATGGTATCTGTTGCCCTGGTATCGTTGAAGGTAACGATATCCTTCAGGTGAGAACCGATCACACGGCCTTCCAGTTTTTTAAGGCATTCCACCACATCCAGTCCATTGCGTGCCCAGTGACCCACATCCGCACAGGCATAGAGATTGGGATGCCCTTTCATGGCAGCGATCACAGAATCAGGATTTGCGTAAGGGCTTGGATTGGGGTGATCATGAATAGCGATCGGAATATTGTAAGCACCCGCCAGGCTATCGGCAAGATGCCAATGTTCTCTCTTAGGCTCAGCAGTGATGTATTGCACACCCAGGTCCTTCGCCAGCTCGAATGTTTGTTTCCACTCCGTTTCATTCTGTGGCACTACCACGCCAAAAGCCACCATGGTGATGCCTTTGGTAGCAAGCAGCGCTTTTACCGCGCGACGGCCCTCCGATGACAGACGGGTATTCAATGTATCCTTCGACTCTCCGCCAATGGGTTGCCCCAGGTAAGCTTCAATGAATTTGATACCGGCACTGTCCGCCTTTTCCACTGCAGTAGTGAAAGGGAACAAATGGAATGTCCAGAACTGAACGCCCAGCTTCCATTGAGAAGTGACTGAATCGGTTGTACTCACAGTTGTTTCCGTTTTTTTGGCAGGCTGATCCCCGCAGTGAATGAGCAGCATCATCAGGGAAGACACTGCCAGGGTAACAAACAATCTTTGCATTGCTAAATCGGTTTAGTATGAAGGCATTAAGATACGTTGTTTTTACACATTTCCACCATGAATCTGATCCATTACATTTGTAATATGAAATTTGTGGCCCTTCTTCTATTCTCGATCATCTGTACCGAAGGCTTTGCGCAGCAACGCCGCGAAGACATCTTCAGCAGTTTTGTGTTGTACAACAAAAGGGCTATGTTCGACAATGAGCTTCGCCAGCGGGTAGTGGCCAATACTTTTGCCATGGAGCCCGACAGCACCAACGAGTATCGTTTCGAATCCGCCTGCAATGCCATCTCCCAATATCAACTCACCGGCGATACCATCAAGGCAGGTCTGAAGAAACTATTCAATCACTACCAATCGCTGGAATACGATACCCGCCGCGCCTTGTTAGAAGCCGTTTATGCCGTGTATCCTGATGAATTTTTGACTGAAGTGAATACAAGTTTATCCAATGCCGTTTTTCCGAAGCTCTTCGCCATGGGCGCTGCCTATCTATTCAGGAACGATAGCAGCATCAATAATGGCAATACGCTGAAGATCGCCATGGTGGAGCAGTTTCCCGGTTACGACACCATCCCTCTGCTGCTGGAACTGGAAAAATTCATCAACCTGCATAACCAACAGGTCAGGTCAACAACGCCCGACCTTGCCTCACTATTCCGTCACAACCGAAATGCCAGGCGCAAGGTGATCTATTCGCTTCAACGCTGGGATCGCGACTATCCCGGTATCGCCATAGTTCAGTATGCCGATGGCCGATTCGCGAAACATCCCGATGGCCGCCTGATGATCTTTGAGCAACTGGCTCGTTCCGCCTCCAATCTTCCTTACTTCATCACCAATGGCAGTACCCCACAGGGAGTGTATAGTCTGCAGGGCATCGCCGTTTCAAAGAATCAGCTCATTGGCCCTACACCCAATTTCCAACTGACTATGCCCTTTGAAGGCCGCTGGCAGCAATACTTCCAGACGCCCGACAGCATCCCCTGGGACAGTACCCGCAATGTGCAGGCCATGTACAATCAACTGATGCCACCCAACTGGGCCAGCTATGCGCCCATGCAGGAAGCTTTCAATGCAGGCCGCATCGGCCGCACGGAGATCATTGCCCACGGCACCACCATCAATCCCGACTATTTCAAAGGCAAGCCCTACTACCCCTTCACGCCTACCATGGGATGCCTCTGCGCCAAAGAGCTCTGGAATATCTCCAATGGCCATCTCCTCATCAGCGAGCAGTACAATCTCACCAGCAGCTTTTCGGCTACCCCCGGCAGTAAGGGCTATCTCTTCGTCATCAATCTCGACAATCAACCCAAACCTCTCTCCCGCGCCGACATCGAAGCTATTGTAAAAAGATTTGAAGCCGAATAAACCGCCCACCAAATAAGAGCGAAAACTTGCAACTATCAACTCTCTGCTGCACCTCCACCCATCCAGCAAAGGGATATTGAAAAGCTGGCCTTGAAAACGTAAGCGCAAAGCCCAAAAGCATTCCCGCCGCCCCATCTCCCCCAACAAAAGCCCAATTATCATTCTCCCGCGCCGGTTCGTTTTCCAGCCGGCGTTCAATATCCCTTTGCGAAAACCAGCCGGCTTTTCAAGATCCCGATGCGAAAAACAAAAGCCCCGGCTGATCTACTCAACCGGGGCCTATAACAAAATAATTCCAATCAATTAGAATGGCAGATCGTCATAGCTTTCATTGCCACCGGCCGCAGGCGCGCTGGCTGTTTGAGCAGGAGCGGCATTGT
This sequence comes from Chitinophagaceae bacterium, assembly GCA_017744805.1. Lineage (GTDB taxonomy): Bacteria > Bacteroidota > Bacteroidia > Chitinophagales > Chitinophagaceae > Pseudobacter. The sequence continues at coordinate 7,461 of JAGIAP010000140.1, forward strand.
ACCCGCCACCGCCATTGTAGCCGCTATTGCTACCGGCATTGTATCCGCCACCTTCACCACCTTCAGCACGGCCGCCGAGCAGTTGCACGCTCAGAACACGGAGCGTGAGAGA
>JAGIAP010000140.1:7582-13786 GCA_017744805.1 Chitinophagaceae bacterium
GCATTGTATCCGCCTCCGGCATTGTAACCACCACCTGCGCCATCGCCACCTTCAGAGCGACCAAGCAGTTGCACACTCAGTACACGGAGTGTCAGTGAAGCACCGGTAGTGCCATCATTCTTCGGATAGGTGCGCACTTCGGGAGTACCTTCCACATAGACCTGCGTGCCTTTGCGGAGGTAAGGAGCAATACCGGTACGTTCAGTCCAGTAAGCACAATCCACCCAAATGGTCTTGTCTTTCTGGTTGCCCTGGGCATCCCTGAATTTTTCTGTATGTGCTACGTTGAAGTTGATGACATTTTTCCCGTTCACTGTGTTCGTCACGCAATCTTTTCCCAGATTGCCTATTACCTGAAGTTTGATCATAATGATGAGTTTAGCTGCGTACTTAAATAGTTGTTCATTTAAAGCGGCAATTTACACCATCTCCCCTGCGCAGCAATACAGGGACGGGATGTGGGGAAAACTATTCGTTACGCGCAGCTCCTGCATCAATATTCCTTCCGAAGAAGATCGCATTCAGGAAGAGCTTGGTACCTCCCAGCCAGTAAGCCCTGAAAACAGGGTTGTCGGCAATGGAGATCACCCTTCCGCTTCCCAATGCATTGACCAGTACAGCACCGGAGTTCTTCAAGAGCTCATAATTCTCCCGTGTAATAAAGCCACTTTGTAAAGGCTTGTTACCATATACGAAAGGAGTGGCATAAGGGTTCTTATTTTTTTCGGGAAAAACACCGTTACTCTTAAAAAGATCTACGTTCGGATAATGATATCCGTAAGCAAGGGGATGGCTGAGATCCACATTGGCCCTGAAGATGGCGCCTGCCATCCGCTGTGCGCCTTCCCGGAATTCCCGTTCTGAATAAGCGCCGGATTTGATGGTATCTTCTTTCGCTTTCTTGAAAGTGACGGGCGTAAGACCATTAGTGGCAGCCCATTGAACGGCTTCTTCTGTCAGGATGAGCGTGCCGCCGGCCTGCACCCAGGCTTTCAGTTTGTCTTTGTTGAGATCGGGATATCCGCCCGGGGGCATGATGATGGTATTGTACTTACTGAGATCGATGCGATTGAACATAGGGATCTCCAGGTGAGTAGCCGGGATATTGAAGCGCTGATCCAGCAGGTGCCAGATCTCTCCCGCATCGGTAGCGCTGACGCCAGCGCCTGTGAGCATCGCGATAGCAGGCTTGCTGACCGGAGCCATCTTGCTGCTGCCGAGATCACTGCCATCTATCACATTGCCCGTTGTCACTGAAGTGATCTCCAGTCCATTCCTTTCGGCGAGGGATTGCATGATGGCGCCCAGTTGTTGTGCGGTGATGCGCTGCAATCCTACCGGAACAATGATAGTGCCATAGCGGAACTTCTTTGGTCCGTTGCCGGTGGGTATCTCGAAGTTGGTAGTGCTCACTTTGGTGAGGATGCCGGCCTCCTGTAACTCATACAGGGCGCGGGGCGCATAGAACCCATCCCAGGGAAAGAGATAAGCATAATTACTGGTTCCTCCTGTTACGGTCCCTTTGGGTGCATCAGCACTGGTGATGCGGGCGCCGCGCTGAACGCCGGCATATTTTGCCGCATCCAGTTCAGCATAGGGCAAACCGAATGCCAGGGGCATGGTCCAGGCAGTGATATCGTAAAAAAGACTATCCTTATACGTTAGTGTTTTATCGAAGATGCCATGGATCAGCCTGATCTGGGGCTGGTTGGCAGGGATCACAAAGGCTTTCCCTTTCTCGAATTTGTATCCGTCTGCGCTCATATCATTATTGAGCGGATATACTTCGATCTGGTGACGCAGCAACATTTCCGCGAAGATGGAAGAGCGAACGGGATCTTCCACATCCCCGAAAACATATCCTTTCAATGGAGCGGCTGCCGCTTCGGCGATGGCGCTCTTGTAAAAATCACGCTGATAATCCAGAAACTCTTTTCGTAATGTCTTCGCTCCTTCCAAAGTGGATAGGGTGGTCACGAACTGGTTGCGGATGGTGAAAGGGAAACGCAGCACCCCATTGATGGTCTGTTGCGCATGCCCGCGTGATGAGCCCTGCTCGAAGAGGATACCGATGCATCCTTGTACATCGGGATAAGTAGAGCCTTTGCCGTAGTAGAAATCGTCGTAGTTCTCTTTGGTGAAATAGAGGCTGCCGATACGATCCAAAAATGCAGCATGGAATTTCGCGAGCTTAGCCGTGAGCTCCTGGTTCTTCGCCGGCGTGAGCGGGTTCACGCGACTCGGAACCCCGGGTTGAAAAAAGAAAGAAGCATTGCTGCCTTGCTCGTGATGGTCTGTGAGGATATTCGGTTTCCAGGCATGGAACCAGCCGAGGCGGTTCTGACTTTCCACATGAACGGCCGGAAGCCAGTCGCGGTTCAGGTCGAACCAGTAATGATTGAACCTGCCGCCGGGCCATATCTCATTGAACTCGCGGCTATTGGGATCTGTGACCAGGTTCTTGCTTTTATGTTGGTTCACCCAGGTGGAGAAACGTTGTAACCCATCGGGATTGAAACTGGGATCGAAGAGGATCACTACATTCTCCAGCAGTTCTTCCACTTTTGGTCCCTGACCGGCGGCCAGGTAATAGGCACTGAGCAAAGCTGCATTGGCGCCGCTGGGCTCATTGCCATGGATGGAATGGCCGATATACACAACAATCGGCATATCACTGGTGTTAAGTGAGCCCGACCTTGCAGGATCGGTCAACAGGATATGCTGCTGGCGGATCGCTTCCAGGTTGCGGTGGTTCTTTGGAGAAGTGATGATGAGCAGCACCTGCGGACGTTGCTCATAGCTGAAGCCCATGGTTTCCAGCTTGATACGATCCGGGGCGGCAGCAGCCAGCGCCTTCATGTAACTGACGAGGCGGTCGTGGGTCACATGCCATTCGCCCGGCTCGTGGTAGATAACGTCCTTAGGTTTGGGGATAGCAGGGTTATACTGCACAGAATCAGGAAGATAGTAGGATAGGTTGATGGCCTGGGCATCGCCTGCAAATGGCAAAAGCCCCAGGATGACTATCATCCAAATAGATAGTAATTTTCTCATATACAATGGTTTTGGGGAAGTGGTAGGGGAAATTACAGAAAAGTTACCAACCAGCTTCCCCGTCATTCGTATCTTTGCACGTTCTATTTTTATAATTATGAGCAGGAAAGGAAAAGTTCTGATGGCCATGAGCGGCGGTATCGACAGTACCGTGGCAGCACTCATGTTGCATCATGAAGGATATGAAGTGGTAGGCATTACCATGAAAACATGGGATTACGCCAGCAGTGGCGGCACCAGTAAAAAAGAAACCGGTTGTTGCAACCTGGACAGCTTCAATGATGCCCGTATGGCGGCCGTGCAACATGGGTTCCCGCATTTTGTGCTGGATATCCGTGAAGAGTTTGGCGGCTCCGTGATCGATAATTTCGTTGATGAATACCTCGCGGGTCGTACGCCCAACCCATGCGTGATGTGCAATACACATATCAAATGGCGGGCCCTCCTGAAAAGGGCCGATGCCATGGATTGCGATTTCATTGCAACGGGTCACTATGGTGTGATCAATCAACACACCAATGGCCGTTACTATATCAGCAAAGGTGTTGATGATACCAAAGATCAGAGCTATGTACTTTGGGGCCTGCAGCAAGACCTGTTGAGCCGTACCCTCCTGCCCCTGGGCAATTACCGGAAGACCGAGATCCGCCAAATGGCTCACGATTACGGATACCCGGAACTCGCCAAGAAAGCGGAGAGCTACGAGATCTGCTTTGTACCGGACAATGATTACCGCGGCTTCCTGAAACGCAGGGTGGACGGTCTGGAAGAGAAAATGGCCGGCGGCAATTTTGTGGATAAAACAGGAAAGATCCTCGGACAACATAAAGGATACCCCTTCTATACCATCGGTCAGAGAAAGGGGCTTGACATTGCTTTTGGTAAACCCATGTACGTGACCAATATCATCCCCGAGACCAATACAGTAATGTTGGGGGATGAAGATGATCTTAACCGTCAGGAAATGATCGTCAGCAAGATCAATTGGCTCAAGTACGACGGCGTTACCGATGGAATGGAAGCCACTACGCGTATCAGGTACAAGGACCGTGGTACCCTATCCAACCTCTACACCCATGAAAATGGCGTGCTCGTTCGCTTTTATGAAGATGCGAAAGGTGTTGCACCCGGACAAAGCGCCGTTTTCTACGAAGGCAACGATGTGATCGGCGGAGGCATCATACAAAGAAGTCATCTGCTCTGATCCAAAGCAATAAAAGCTTCGTAAATACGTTGGATCATTACAGTAACTAACTGGTTTTGCATGAAAAAACGAATCAAGCTGCTGGCAATGCTGGCTGTTCCCATCTCCGTACTGTTGTTTGGCTGCGATAAGAAGGAAGACTTCAAAACTGATCAGCTATCGGACTATATGGTGGCCACACCCGGAAGGTATATCACCTACAAGATGGACTCCCTCCGCTATACCGATTTCGGCCAGAACGAGATCATCGTTTCATACGAAGCCAAAGATGTAGTGGATGCCGCACTCGAAGGTGGTGAGCCCAATACCTGGCGCATCATCCGTTATTTCCGCCCCTGGGGCAGCACTGATGACATTGCCTGGACACCGCAGATAGCCTATGCCGTTACCTTCACCAATGATGGCCTGAAAGTGCTGGAAGATAACCTGATCTACACCAAGCTCAAGATGCCTATCAAAGAAGGCGTTTCCTGGTTCGGTAATGCCATGCTTCCCCTGCACCCACTGGCGCCCAGGTTCCAGTTCAGCAATGATGGCAATATGCGCGACTGGGAATATACCTACGAGAACGTCAACCAACCGGTCACTATCGAGAACATCAATTACGCCAATACCGTTACCGTATTCCAGGTAGGCGATTCACAGAACGCACCAGTCCTGGAGCCCGATCTGATCGGATATCGTAATTACTCCACCGAAACATATGCCAAGGGCATCGGCCTCGTTAGCCGCGAGACCGTCATGTGGGAATACCAGCCGAAGAACGGCGACAAGCCCGCATTCCGCACGGGTTTCGGCATCAAATTATCCATCACTGGTCATAACTGATCACAGCAATACATTTTGAGAGAGCTTGCCAGCATATGGCAGGCTTTTTTTATGGTCGCGTGAAAAGTGCAGCAAACATGGTATCAGCCTTGCGGTGATACCCTTTCAGTACTTCCATCTTCACCAATTCCAACTCAGTATTGGCCCGGATCAATTCCACCACCTCTTCATTCTCCTTTCTGAAAACGGAACAGGTGATGTAAAGAAAATAGCCCCCTTTCACTACATGGAGGATAGCATTGGTAACGATCTTTTTTTGCAAGCTGCTATAAGTATCGATGGAAGCCGTGTCGAAGAAATGCAGCCATTCAGGCGTTCTTCCCCAGGTGCCTGACCCGCTGCAAGGCACATCGGCCATGATGAGATCGTAATTGTATTTGGCAGGCTGCCGGCCACTGCCGATAGACATATCTGCGAGTAACGACTGATAATGCCCGATGCCCGCTTCTTTGAAACGCTTGTTCAGGTTCACCAATATCTGCTCTCGCTTATCCGATACAGTTATATTCACTTTCTTCAGCACATCGAAAGCAAGTATCGTCTTTCCGCCACTGCCTGCGCAGCAGTCCCAGAGCCTGATACCGGCTGGAGGAACAGGGATGAGTTGTAAGAATTCAGTTACCTGCTGGGAACTGAGGTCTTGCACCACCGCTTCCGTATTGAGCGTAATGATATCATCGATCTTCGTGCTGTTGGGCATGGCGAATGCCGACGGGGAAATATGCTCAAAAGCCACTCCTGCATTGCTGAGTTTGGTGGTTACCTGTTTCTCCTTCCCTGGCCTGGCGCGGAGGAAAAGATCGGGTTGAATGAAGAAAGATCGCAGGAATTGATCTGGATCGATGCCATGGCTGAGCTCATCCAGCCAGGGAAAGATCTTTTTGCTTTCTGTTTCCCAGGCATTTGAATTGCCGGTGATAAGAGCGAATTTTTCAGGAATACTGAGATGCAGCGATGCATTCCATTCGGGTTTGATCTGTTCGAGAACAGGATCGGAATAGTTTTCTTTTCCGGCAATATCCACTCCCTGCGAAGTGCATAAGAAATGTCCTGCGGTGATGCGCTCTTCCACTGTAAGTCCGTTCAACGCCCCTCCCAGCCGCCAGTAAGCATAACAT
>JAGIAP010000141.1:0-439 GCA_017744805.1 Chitinophagaceae bacterium
GACATGGTCAGCACTACGCTGATCTTACCGGTGATGACCATACGCTTTTCAGAGGCCTCCGGCCTGATCACTTTTTTATAGATATCGAGCGTGAAGATGGTGGCGATACTGTTCAGCTTGCCGGCAAGGCTGGCAACGATAGCGGCAGTGAGGGCAGCAAAGGAAAGCCCTTTCAACCCCTCCGGCAAAAGGTTCAGCAATACAGGATAGGCCCTGTCTGGGTTCAACTCACCCGACTGTAACATATCCTGTTGGAAATTCCCCTGTTGGTGCAGCACATAGGCCGCAATGCCTGGTATCACCACTATCAGGGGCATCAGTAATTTGAGGAATGCCGCAAACAGCAAGCCGCTGCGCGCCGTTTTGAGATCGGCCCCCAATGCACGTTGCGTGATGTATTGATTGCAACCCCAGTAATTCAGGTTGGCGATCCACAAGC
>JAGIAP010000141.1:449-13681 GCA_017744805.1 Chitinophagaceae bacterium
GGTCCATATATCCCGGATTATCTTTTTTCAGGATCATATGGAAATGTGTACCTGCATTATCCGTCATCAGTTTCAATCCATTCAGCACACCGCTGCTACCGAACTGTTTCGCTACCAGGTCCAGGGCCAGGTAAGTAGTGGCCAGCCCGCCCAGGATGAGGAAGAATACTTGTATCACATCGGTATACCCGATCACTTTCATACCACCTAGCGTGATAAAAATGGAAAGTGCGGCCATCCCATACATGCAGGCAGTGATATCGATCCCGGAAATACTATTGATGGCCAGGGCGCCAAGATACAGGATGGACGTGAGGTTCACCACCACATAGAGCAATAGCCAGAAGATCGCCATGATCATGCTCACCGTTCCATTGTATCGCTTGCTGAGGAATTGGGGCATGGTGAAGATCTTGTTCTTCAGGTAAACAGGAATGAAGAAGAGGGCTACGATGATCAGCGTAAGGGCCGACATCCATTCGTAACTCGCAATGGCCAGTCCCATCTTGAATCCCGAGCCGCTCATGCCGATGAATTGTTCGGCGGAGATATTACTGGCTATCAGCGAGGCGCCGATGGCCCACCAGGTGAGCGATCCTTCGGCCAGAAAATAATCGTGGGAGGCGCTACCGGATGCATTTTTCTTCCGGCGATAGATCCAATAGCCATACACGGCTACTATGATAAAATAGAAAAAGAAAACAAGATAATCTTTTATGGCAAGCGTATTCATCATATGTCCTTAACTGATAGTGATGCGTTACAAGCAGAGCAGCCGCAGGAGGCAGGCGGCCGTCCAGCCGAAATTGGGTACGGTCATTCCCGCTCCGGTACGTGGGTTATAGGTCTCCCTCAATGGCTTATCGTCCAGCATTCCTTCTCCATGATGCAGCAGTTTGTGGAACAGGCTATCCGCCTGTTCTATTTTTCCATACTTCTTCAACCCTTCGATTCCGAACATGGCCTGGTCTATCCAAACCGGCCCACGCCAATAAGCAACGGGATCGAAGCGGGGATGATCCGCCTGGAAAGTGGGGAATGGCAGATACGTATTGAAGCGTGCTGTATCCATCATCTTTTCTGCTACCCTGTTGGCCTGTGAAGCTGACGCAAGCCCCGTCCATAATGGCTGCCAGCCTTCCGGCCCCTGCAACCCGATGCTGCGTTTGGTATCGAGACCGATATCATAGTAGAAACCAGTTGCAGCATCGAACATATACCGGTTCACTTTTTCTTTCAAAGCAGCAGCTTCTTTATTGAATGCGCTCACCTGTGGCTTATCACCCAATACCGTTGCGATCTTTGCCAGTAATTTCTTTTCCAGGTAGAGGAAGCTGTTCAGGTCTACCGATTCCTGGTTGAAGGTCCAGGACCGGTCACTATTCTTCAACAAGCGTGCACTATCGAATCGAACGGCATTGTCCATTCCACTTTCCCAGGCTGCTGCAATGGCTTCCCCGTTGGTGCAGCCAAATTCGCAGAGACCATTCTTATCACGATCCCTGTTCCGATACCACCACTGGTGATACTTGATCAACCGGGCATACATCTCCTGCAAGAATTGTTTATCATGCGAACGCAGGTATATCTCCCATACCGCCCAGGTAGCCAGTGGCGGCTTGGTATTCCTGTAATTGTTGCGGGTACTGTCGGAAAAAACACAATCCGCGATCATTCCCTCTTCATCCTGGTAATCGAACATGGAACGGATATTCTTTTCCGCCAGCTTTGTATCAAACAAAGCGCAGGCTGCTGCATGTTTCCAGCTATCCCAGGCCCAGAAGCCATCGAAGAAATTATAGGATGGGAAGATGCCATCATTCCTGATATCGCCCGCAGCAGAGCGCCAGTTGGTGATCAGTGTCACCAGGCATTTGATGGCCAGTTTCCTGTATTCCGGTTGCTTCAACCATTTGGTCTTATTGCGAAGGATATTACCGATATATCCGTTCCAACGGATCTCATTTTTCGCAAAGGCTTGCTCCATCTGCATTACAGAAGGGACCGGCGGAGCCGCTTCATCTTCTTTGGGAATATAGGCCTGGTAGAGATAGAATACCTGTGATCTTCCGGCTCCCAAAACAATGGCTTTACCGGCGGTGGTGGTATAAGAAGAATCTTTTATTACAGTTTTGACATTCCAGTCGCTGATCACTACCGACCTGAACACACCATTCTTTGAAGCCACCGTCACCGATCTATCAGCCGATTGCAACGGGAGCTTCCTGTCCCTCACCTCCCCTGCTATCCGGATCCCCAAACTCTTTTCCATTTTTCCACTATTCCTGATCTCCACTTTTATGATAGCGGCACGGTGATCCAAAAATATCAGGGATTGCACCATGGACAAACCGTTCATGGTATATTTCTGTGTCAACAGTCCGGGTGTATAGGTTGAAACGGGAGCGCTTAGTTCAACCGGCTGATCACCTATTGTCAATCCTATTCTTGCAAAGGATCCGGACAATACATATCCGATCTCGTGAAAGAGGACAGGACCATTGAAGCCTCCATACTCGGATGATCTTGCAGGCAATGAATATGCATGCCAGGCTCCCTGATCTGCAAACAACATGGCGCTGGTTTGATTCACATGCATCATGGGTAAGGATTGACGCAGATCCAGCAGGTTATTGAACTGCGTCCGCTCATTCTGTGCCGGTGCGGAGATCATGAGCAGTATCGCGCCACAAACCAATAATAATTTTCTCATGCTTAATTTTTGAATATCCAATTTCCTGCGGGAACCCTGAACCTGATAAAATGCGGGTCATTGGCATCTACCCATTGCACGCCATTTGCAGCTTTGAACTTTCCATTGCTCCAGATAACGGAATTGTTCAACCGAATGGTTCGCCGTTTGCTTTTGGGAATGCCGATGACCGCTTCGGTGCCTGCGGGCACCATAGCCTCCAAAGTGAACGCTCCGGATCCCTGGCTGAAGGATGTTTTGATATTCCCCGCTACAGAAGGCACCGTAGTGGATGCGGATCGTACAGAGCCGGGATGGGGTAATATCTGAAAGGTTTTATAGCCAGGCTCCAATGGATACACACCACAGAGATATTGTGAAAGCACGGTAAGCCCACCGCCCGTCCAGGCGTGATTGACGGTGCCTCCACCGAATCCTTCCGTGCCAATGCCCCAACCTTCGAACAAGGTGGTAAAGCCGGGATGGTTCACCATATAGCCGTATCTTTTTTTATGTCTCGCCAAAGCCTCATCGATATATCCCATCTGGAACATGGCTTCAAATACATATTTTTCCATGTAAGGGCTGGCATGTTCTTCTTTCCTGAATACAGTCAGCAGCGCGGGAAATTTATCTTTACCGGCAACTCCCGCCACTACGGCCAGGGCCTGCGCCCTGTCATCAGTGAGCCCTTTGTATGCAGGCGAACGGTATTCAGCGCCTGTCCAGAATTGTTGATTGAAAGATTGTTTGAATTGCTCATTGAACTTTTTGAAAGCAAGCGCGTCAGCGGCTTTGCCGAGCTCTTCAGCAGCCAGTTGCATGCCTTTTACACCGAGACTATACAAGAGATTATACACGAGGATGGTATCTATCTGATCTCCCCAATCTCCCCAGGTCCATTCGCCACGCCTCAATTTCACAGTACCCTTTCCATCCTTTTCCCAGATGTCCAGGTATTTTTTGGCGCCATCATAGAGGTCGGACAATAGTTGTTTATTGCCGGTATGCAGGTAGTAATTCCATAATCCATAATAGCCGATACTGGTAACGCTCTGACAGGGGAGCTCACCTGCCCAGTTACCTGCGGGAACGGGTGCGTAAATGGCACCATCCTTCCGCTGCCAGTGGATCAGCTCATACAACCATTTTTTGCCGAGGGCATGAGAGGAAGGATCGAGGGCATAGAATGCTTGTCCCGCTTCGTTCACGGCATCACCCGTCCAGGCGGCGCGCTCACGGTCGGGGCAATCCATATAAGTATCCCGCATGTTCACATACAAAGTTCTTCGTGCTTTCTCCCAGAGCTTTTCGAGGAAAGGATCGGAGCTGCTGAAACTACCCGCAAAGCTGGTATTGTAGCCGGTTTCCCGGTATTGAAGGCCAAGTACCTTCATACCTTTGGGAATGAAATAATAAACTTTATGGCCATTCATCCAGCCATAGCTTTCATATTCCTGCACTCCCTGTTTGGTAATATATTCTGCGCGGACATTGGTTTCAGGCCCATAAAAAAGATAATTATCGGTAGCGATCACGATCTTCTGTCCGGCTTCCGCCTCTACCCTCAGCCAGGGCGTTAATTGTGTGTTGTAAGAAAGATCGCAGATGATAGTATCACCTGTACTTACAAAAGGGAAAGAGATATTTGAAAGATAATTTTTCAGTCCATGATCCTTCCATTGAGGAATAGGCCTGGCGAACAATTCATTCCAGGGGTAATCACCTGCTTTGCCTAGCTCCAGGGCAGAAGGCATCCACTTATCATCGTATTGCGGGGATTGCCAGGCGCCTGGATCTTTGCGCGCATCGAATAAAAGACTGGATTCAGGGATACGAAAATTCGGATATGGCTCACCGGCAGTTTGGTATGCTTTTGCCAATGTGGCTTTCCAGGTTCTGTCACTGGCAATATTCACACCTTCTCCTGCACAATCGAAAAGCAATCCGGCACGGCCACTGCTCTTATGTGAAAATCCATCTTTCCCGAAATACCATAACAGAACAGCGATGGTATTTTTTCCGGCAGTGAGGTATGGCGCCAGATCCACTTCATCATAGTAGGTATTTTCCGGATCAGGCCCGCGTTTGAGCCCCCCTTCGAATACCACCATTTGTCCATTTATCCATAACCAGTATTTGCTGTCCACCGCGATCCTCGCAAGGGCCTTGCCTGGTTTGGCAGGAAGCTGTACTGATTTACGGTACATCAGCCAGGTATTGGTAGCGCTCTGGTTCTCCATGGTGGAGATCCATTTGCCTTTCCATTCCTGTGACTGCGCCTGTACAAAAAATACCAGGATAAGTACTGTTGCCGATAATTTTTTATGCATGATATTATTTTGCATCGATCCGGAATATGATCTGTTTGGAATAGCCTGTTCCTTCATTTACTACAGGGGACAATAAATGATATACGGGAGAAAGCTCCAGGGCCTTGTCTTTCGACACCCATTTATCCTGCGAAACCCTTACAAATGCAGGCTTCTTCTTCAATACGAGCTCAGTGGCTGTGGTTTGCCCCAATATCAGCGGTCCGTATTGGAATTTGACCAATGTCCCCTTAGCCACCATTGTCTTCTTCTCCGGCAACGGCACGGCTATCACCTGCATATCGAAACTATAATCGATGATATCTCCTTTTTTGAGAGCTGCATGCACCAGAAGGAACTGGTCCCTGGTAGTGTATTTCACTGACTTTCCATTAACGGACAGTTTTATCTTCTTAGTCCAGGAAGGCATGAACAAAGCAATATTCACGGGTTGGCCAGCGGTAGCTTGCTTCACTGTCAGTTGCACTTTCCCTGTAAATGGATATCCGGTAGTTTGTTGCAATATCAATTTACGCCCTGAAAGATCGAACTCTGCTGTATTGTTGCCAAAGAATGGGACATAAACAGTATTGGGACCTGTGAAATAATTGTACTGAATGGCTTTTGCCAGGCCTTCACCGCCCCGCATGGTGCAACACCAGTAGGCTTCAAAGGCTCTTACCTGCAAGAGATGTGTAGTATCATTGGTACAGTTGTCCAATCCAAAACCGCCGTTGAAGCGCTGCGTATGTCCCAGCGCGTTAAAATAGATATGCTGTGCATCTTCGATGTACAGTGGCTTTTGCGTGTACATCCACAATTGGTTCGCGGCCATATACGCATCCACGATAGCGCAGGGCTCTGTCCATTCCGGTCGGCCGAACCAGTTGTAGTTCTCAAAGTTCTCAGTCATGGCGGTATTGCGGTACAGCAGGTATCTTTTTTCCGCCTGCTCCAGCAGGGAGACCTCGCCGGTGAGTGAATAATACCTGAGCAGCGCCCTGATGCCTGTAAGCGTGGCATGCGTTTGCGCACTGATAGCCAAGAGGTCTACTTCCAGAAAACGCGCTACCATTTCATCTATCAATGCTTTCAATTCCGGGGAAGGCACAACGGAATAGGCCTGCACCACTCCATCCATGAAGATGAAATCGCAACCGATATCGGAGGACAGTTTCCATCGGCCGATGCTGGACTGGGTGGTGCCGATAGCCTCACCTGTCTGCTTATTCCTCTCAGCCGGATCAATTGGATACAGTTTATGGAACCCGCGTGTGGGCAGTGCCAGGTTCTGAATGATATTATTGATAACTGTTTTTACTGCCGGATCTTTTTTCCATTCATAATATTCGCAAAGTCCCCTGAGGAACCAGCCATGACCGGACAATTGTTGCTCCAGGATGGAGTCTTTCATTACCGGCCCCAGGTAGCCTTTGGCATTCACTTTCTGAGGGATCAGTCGGATCAGTTCCTCCAGGTAGCGTGGCGTGCGTTGTGTAGCGCGCGCCTGAAGGGTCAATCCAAGAATGATCCTTCCTTCATAATCCCCGGGCCATTCATCGGACACATGATCATGTTTTTGCGGGAATACTTTTTCCGGTGTGTAAATATCAGATTCCAGCCTGTCGAAATTCTTCAGGGCCCTCGTTTGCATTTCACCACCAATGGTGATAGCCTCAAAGGGCAGGGGCCGGATCTGCTGCGCACTCACCGCGATCCCCATCAAACAGAACATCCAAACAAAAATGTACCTCATTTCAATAATTTACTGAATTTATCAGAACGATGCTTTCAATCCGAATTCCATATTTCCTTTTGTATAGGCCCTGTATTCCGGCCGCTCAGTGGAATACATGCAGAGTACGGATAATTTAGGCAGGATGGACAAGTTCAGCCCTACCGTCACCGATGAATTGGTATGATACATGGCTTCCAAGCCAAAATGATAAGATGCGAAGTTCACCCTGGCGCCCAGATCCGCCACGCCATCACTGCCTTTCAGCAGGCGGTAACAGGCTTTGGGCAGGATCTCCGACACAGGCAACCCTTCCGGCGCTATCCGGTAACTAACGGCGGTGAACAGTTGCATTTGTCCATTCAGATCATCCCTGTCCTTCTTGAAAGCCGTGGTGAAGCCCGGTATAGCGGCTTGCACCGTCAACCTGTTGTCGGTGTATGCAAGGCCCAGGTCACCATCGAAATAAGGCTTTCCGCTATTGAACTGCTGCAGCGTAGGGTCATCCAGATCCCCCTCCACATTCTTCATCCTGATATTTCGGTCATAACCGCCAAAGGAAATACCCATATGCAGGAACTGGTTATCGTTGCCTACAGGTTGACTGTAAGTGACACTGGCCGCCGCTCTAACGGTGTTGAATACACCCGCTTTATCACTGCCGCCGGTAACGCCAAACCTGAAATTATTCAATTGATAAGTGGCAGCTATCACCTGTGCATTAGGCGCACCATCCACGCCACCGGTTTGCTGGCGATGCGCAACATATACGGTGAGACCGCTGTCCACGCCCGCCATGGCAGGATTGGCCAGGTACTGATGCTGAAAATACATCGACCCGAATGAAGGCCGTATTTGTGCAAATGATACAGTTGCCATCAATGAAAGAACAACTGACAATATGATTCTCATCTCTTAGAATTAATCTTTAAACAATTGGAATATCTAACGGACAACGGATAAATACCCTTTGGAAACCTTTCCATTCCCGAAATCGATCACATACAGGTAAGTACCCTGGGGAACGGGCTTGCCATGCGAGCTACCGCCCCAATAGTTACCATTCCAATCATTGGTATAATTCTTCTTCTGAAATACCAGGCGTCCTTTATTATCGAAAACCTTTACTGTATTACCAGGAAACTGTTCTATATCCTTCACTATCCAGTAATCGTTCTTTCCATCACCGTTTGGGCTGAGCACATTGGCAGCTACTTTGATATTCTGTTGGCTTCCGCCGGTGCCGGTGGATTCGATCTTACCCGTTACCTGCAGGTTCTCATCGATCACGTTGCCACTGAAATTGCTGATAAAATTCTTCGGTACCAGTAATACGGGGGACATATGTGGTTTGGCCGTACCACTCTTTTGCAGGCCATTGTCTTTTACCTGGTAGATATCATTGCTTCCCTGTTCCTGCAGGTAACTGTTCCGGAACAATTCTCTATTCATGAACAGTCGATTGTATTGTTTGGTCATCACCCAATAGAAATCATCCATCCGCTCCCCGTAATAATCTGACCATACGGAAAGGATATCCGGTACGGCGGCCGCCACTTCGGGATTGATATAGGAGGGCTCTACACTTGTATGCTCCCAGGTTTCGTTGAAGCTGTTGAGCCAAACGCTGGCAGGGCTATTCTGCAATACGCGCATCCATTGGTTCCTGTATAATTCCCCTTTTTCACGGTTGGCGTACACGAGACTATTCCAGAAACCCGGACTCACATCCATTACTTCATCGCCGGCGGGATTACCGTTCTTTTCGAGTATCGGCCATCCGTATGCGTTAGCATATACGGGCTGATCCTTGATCTCGTTGTACATCCACCGGACAGTGAATTTCTGGAAATTGGGCATCTGGCTGGTATATTGCAGAACACCATCCTTGTTCACCGGGTATTCAACAAAATGGATCAGCAGCGGCTTGCCCTTCATGATATAATAAGCATCCTGGTATGGCTCATAGAATTCGTCCCAGGTGCGTTTAGATTCCAGCTCCACCCGGTCAGATGCTTGTTGGGCGGCCATTCCGCGGCTACCTCCCATGGAAATACAGAAATACATTTTATGCTGATTGCCGTTGAGATGGCTGTTCCAGTATTGTATCCTTTCGATGAATTTTTTGGCCCTGTTATCAACCCAGGCATTGGCGCCATTGGTGATATCGAGCATGATATAAGTGAAGCCGGCATCATGGATCATTTTGATCTGCTGGTCGTTCACGGCCGCGTCTCCTGCATCGTAAGTGGCAGTGTGGCCGGGCAACTGAGGCGTATATGGATTGCCCCAGGCGTCCCAGGTATCCGCCTCATAAGCAGATACGGTAGCCCCTTTATTGGCGTTTTCCAGCGCCAGCCAATCGCCTGCTGAAATAGCGCAGGCAACAGCGGTGGCTCCCGAAACGGAGCCCACCAGTTTCGCTTTGGGAACAGGGCGGTTGCTTCTCGAGATAATGGTTGCAGGCCTGTTACCTGCTACCCAACGATGATTGGCATCGAAGGAACTGCCTGATGAATAGGCCACCCACCAATCCGTATCCTTGTAATAAACGATGTCTGCTTTTCCATCTCTGTCCACATCGGCAACGATACCATTCTCGTTACTGATGCCGAAACCCGTTCTCCATACACCGGGGTTGGTAAGTTGCGCCCCGTTTGAAAGCGCCACCTTCCAGGTGCCCGTGCTTCTTTCCATGATGATAGCGTCCACTTTTCCATCTCCATTCACGTCGGCCATGAAATGATCATCGGCAGTGTTCCCGAAATTCTGTATCCAGGGTGAGAAGCCACTGAAGCTACCGTTACCGGTATTCAATCCGATATACCAGTACCCATCGAGGCCAGTATGAAAATAGATCACCGCATCATCTTTCCCGTCGCCATTCACATCGGCCAGGAACTGTTTGGTGCTACCCACTCCGTTTCCGGTTGACCATTGGGCAGGCGCCTGGAAACTGGTACCGTCAGACAAGGCTACCAGCCAGTTACCGGTAACGGGATCGAAGAATACCGCGTCCTGTTTTTTATCCCCGTTCAGATCGCCCATAAGCGGCTTCAGTTGTGCCACTGGCGTGGAAGGAGATGTATAACTGAGCAGATCTGTGGGATTCACAAAATTCACACCATCAGAAAAAGCCGCCTGCCATTTTCCAGTTTTCGTATAGATAACGGCATCATCTTTTCCATCGCCATTGACATCCTTCAGAAAATAATTGTCGGCATTGGCGCCCCAGGCGCTGACACGTTTGTAAGGGCTTGTTTTTGCGAATATGGTGGTATAGAAAATCCCTGAATTCTTTTGGGCAAGTGCATCCGTTGCAGTGAGCATGAAGCAGCAACCGGCAACCGGAATGAGCATTTTCTTAAATGTGCTGAACCTTTTGTTCATAGCGATCAATTGGGGTTTGTTAATCGTTTTCGGTAGCATATGTAATCAGGGATCAGTCCCATAATCCTTTGTAAGTGTACAGGCGCCATTTGTCTATGCGCATGTATTGCTGATCAAGCAGGAGATTTGCCATAACGCCAATGGATACCTGCGTAGGCGCAGCCAGTACAAATTCGATCCGGGGGGCAGTCAGCGGAGAATAAGCCAATGCCGTTCCTATATTACCGATATCCGGTAATGAGCTGCCAGGCGCCGCCATGATATACGCATCTTCCTTGATGGAGAAGTCCAGCATATTCACGGCCACTTCATATTTACCGGCAGGCAGCTCGAAGCTCTGGTAGATCTTGCCATTGGGTATCTGCGGTGAGGAATATCTTTCCATGGACATGAAACCTGTATTGCCATAATAATCGTATCCACCGAGGGTTCCACCAGCATAGTTCTTCACGGAGGCGCTGGTAGTCCAGTCGGAAAGTACACCCCTTCTCACGCCATCGAAGCTGGAAGCTGTGAAGGGATGACCTGAATTCCTGATCCATGTATCGGTGATTTCCACTTTGGTGCCCAGCATCACGGGGTCTACATCCAGCACGATATTGAGGACGGATAATTTTTCACTCACCTGGAATTTGGATGGATCGGAGATCCTTACAGACAATATGAGTAGTTTACCCAGGTAAGCATTCAGCTTGTTCACATCGAAGGCCACTTCAAAACCGCTATAATCTTCTCCCGCCGTAACGGTGGCAGGAAATGAATAGGTTTCAGCAGGAGCAACTATTGCTTTAGATGCATTCACTTGTCCGTTATCGATCAGTTTTTGCGCCGCCGAATTATCGGCAGCCACATTCACTGTATAGGTAGTTTTGCCCTGCAATCCCGACCGGGAGATGTATACAGGCACACGCAATTTTTTGGCGGCCTTGTCTGCAATATAGTTGGCGGGTATCCCCGGTACGGGATACAGGTTATTGATAGCTGCCGTCAGGTACACATTGGCGGTACCATCGGGAGAACTGACCATTTTTTTGCAGGCGAAGAGGAACAACACCGATACCAGCAGTGCTGCTTTGTTCAAATATTTTGACAGATTTTCCATTTTTTGATTGGTTTATCCTGTTTAATCGAATGAATTAATAGCCGGGGTTTTGACCATTTACCCACCCATCAGGGCCTCCGTTCTGTTTCCTGATCTCCGGATTTGCGTCTATCCATCCCTGAAAGATGGGGAACAGATAATTCCTTTGCAGGAATTCCTGGGTATGCACCACAGATTTCGTATTGTATTTCCAAACACCGCCCTGCTGGGTGATCTCCACGCCATACTTGGGCTGGTTGAGCACTACATCCGCGGTTTTCCAGCGGATCAGGTCCCACCATCTTTTATTCTCGAAAGCCAGCTCCACCCTTCTTTCGCGGCGAACGATCGCTCTCAGTTCCTGCTGGTTAAGTGTTCTGTTATAGGTAGCTTGCAATGTGGGAAGACCGCTCCTGGTGCGGATCTTATCGATGGCCTGGGTAACTGAATTATCGATCACCCCTGCTTCAATGCTGGCCTCTGCATAGTTGAGCAACACTTCTGCATAGCGGAAGAAATTGTAATTGGCCCCATCCTTTCCGAGATTACCGATCAATCCTGCATCGATGCCTTTACGACGGAAATATCCGGTATTGTTTTCCTGCGCGGGATCCTTTGCAAATTGTTCACCCGATCTCATATGATAGGTTTGTCCGGCAAAAGCAGTTCCGTCAAATATGATGGATTGATAGAAACGTGGTTCCCTGTTCTCATAGGGTTTGTCCGGGTTGTACTGAGAAGCCGGATCCGTGATGGGTAATCCATTGGCCATGGCATAATCGTCTACCAGGTTTTGCGTAGGCTGCATGGCGCCCCAGCCATTGAAATTCCCTTTTGGCCCGTAATAGCTGTTGCGGTAAGAACTTCTGGAGCCGGCATCGTGCTGGTAAGAGAAAATGCTTTCTTTGTTATTGTTGTTCCCTTCCATGAACTGCGCGTTGTAATCGGCAAACAGATCGTAAGGATTCCCATTTCCCAGTTCATCTATCAATTGCTTGTTGGTAGCGGCTGCATCTTCATATTTATGTGCGAACAATTCCACCCATCCTTTCAAAGCCAGTGCCGCTGCTTTGCCGGCCCTTCCTTCATCCGGGGATCCTTTTGTATTATTGGTGGCCAGGCTATTGGCGATCTCTCCCAGCTCCTTTTGAATGAACAGGAAGGTTTCTTCTGATGTATTCCGTGGTTGAAAGATCTCATCTCCCTGCTCGGTGAGGCTCAATACTTTTGTAACGAGGGGAACGCCGCCATAAGCCATCCACATTTTATGATAAAGGAAAGCGCGGATGAAACGGGCTTCCGCCATTCGTTTTGACTTCCAGTCTTCCGGATATTTGGATGCATTTTTTTCCACCTGTGCCAGGAACAGATTACATCTTCTGATCCTGTTGTACGTGTGATTGTACATGAAGGGTATGGCAGGATAATCGTGATTGTACAAACCCGGATTATTGCTGGCCGCGTTGTAACTTTTGGAAATGCCCAGCACCCAGCTCATGGCCCAGTGAAAGCTGCAGACCGAGTTATCTGACCAGTTCTCGAATGCATCGTAGTTGTAGCTCTGTGCATCTTCATCCGGTAAGCTGCTATAGATATTGTTGAGGAAGAGATCGGCCCCTGTCTGATCGGAGAACACCGTTTCCGCAGAGAGCTGATCGCGCGGGGTGATCTCCAGGAAATCTTTTTTGCAAGAGCTGAGGGCAATAGCTCCCAACAGGAGAATACCAATATATTTTGAGCGGAATGTATGTAAGTTCATCATTGCTGTTCTGTTTAGAGATTAGAAGTTGAGGTTGACACCTACAGTGAATACTTGTTGCTGGGGATAGTACCAACCTCTGGTATTGTTATCTCCTCCGCCTCCCTGCCCCATTTCAGGATCGACAAACTTTTTGATACCGCTCCAGGTGTATACATTTTGTCCTGAAACATAGATCCTCGCTCCCTGGATATTGATGCGGCTCAACGCGGATGGAGGCAGGCTATATCCCAACTCGATATTCTTGATCCTCAGGTAAGAGG
>JAGIAP010000142.1 GCA_017744805.1 Chitinophagaceae bacterium
ACGTAAAGGCCCCAAGTTCAATATCTATTGGGTCTGGGCTATCATCTTTGCCGTGCTGGTGGGTTTCCAGCTTTTCGGATCCCTTACCCCCGAAACCAAAGAGATCAGCGACCTTGAGTTCTATTCAATGCTCAAAAAAGGAGACGTAGATAAGATCACCACCGTCACCAACAAGAACCAGATCAGGGTTTACATCAAGGCAGGAAGCATTGAAAAATATAAAGACAAACTTCCCAAGAACCAGGCCAGCACAGACAAAGGACCACAATTCATGTTCAAAGTGGTGGACGCCAAAGAGTTTGATAAGAAGCTGAGCGACTGGTACGATAAGAACCCCGATGTAGCCCCCGTAGTCAACAATCCTACCCAGGAAGGCGAATGGTTCGGATCCCTGATCCAACTCCTGCTTCCCCTGGTAGTGATCATCCTCATCTGGATCATGCTCATGCGTAAAATGGGCGGTGGCGCAGGTGGCGGAAGCGGCCCCGGCGGAATCTTCAATATCGGAAAATCAAGGGCCACCCTCTTCGATAAAGGAACCAAAGTAAATATCACATTCGCCGATGTAGCTGGTTTGGACGAAGCCAAGGTAGAAGTGATGGAAATTGTGGACTTCCTGAAGAATCCCAAAAAATATACTGCCCTCGGTGGTAAGATCCCCAAAGGCGCCCTTCTGGTAGGCCCTCCCGGTACCGGTAAGACCCTCCTCGCAAAAGCGATGGCAGGCGAAGCGCAGGTTCCCTTCTTCTCCATGAGTGGCTCCGACTTTGTGGAACTGTTTGTAGGTGTGGGCGCCAGCCGCGTTCGCGACCTCTTCAAACAAGCACGCGAAAAAGCACCTTGTATCATATTCATCGATGAGATCGACGCCATCGGCCGCGCCCGTGGTAAGAACGCCATCATGAGCAACGACGAACGTGAAAGCACCCTCAACCAACTCCTGGTTGAAATGGACGGTTTCTCCGGCGAATCAGGCATTATCGTGCTGGCCGCCACCAACCGCCCGGATGTACTGGACACCGCGCTGCTCCGCCCCGGCCGTTTCGACCGCCAGATCTCTATCGACAAACCCGATCTCAAAGGACGTGAGGCCATCTTCAAAGTGCACCTCAAGCCCATCAAGATCTCTGAAAAGGTAGACATCCATAAACTGGCAGAACAAACACCAGGATTTGCCGGCGCAGATATCGCCAATATCTGTAACGAAGCTGCTCTCATCGCCGCCCGTAAAGGAAAGCAGTCCGTTGAAATGGAAGACTTCCAGGATGCCGTTGACCGCGTGATCGGAGGTTTGGAAAAGAAGAACAAGATCATCTCTCCCGAAGAGAAAAAGATCATTGCCTACCACGAAGCCGGCCACGCCATCTGCGGCTGGTTCCTGGAACATGCATATCCACTGCTGAAAGTGACCATCGTGCCACGCGGTGTTGCCGCCCTCGGTTATGCTCAGTACACTCCCAAAGAACAATATCTTTACAATACCGATCAACTGATGGACCAGATCTGCATGACCCTCGGCGGTCGCGCCAGTGAAGACATCTTCTTCGGTAAGATCTCCACCGGTGCGCAGAACGATCTGCAGCAGATCACCCGCATCGCCTACTCCATGATCACTGTATATGGTATGAACGAGAAAGTAGGTAACGTGAGCTTTTACGATCCCGCTGCCGAAAACTCTTTCACCAAGCCATACTCAGAAGAAACTTCCAGGCTCATCGATGAAGAAGTAAGAAAGCTCATTGACGTGGCCTACGATCAAACCAAGAAGCTCCTCACAGAAAAGAAAGTGGAAGTAGAGAAACTGGCCGAGGCGCTCCTGGAAAAAGAGGTGCTCTTCCAGAGCGATGTGGAAGCCCTGATCGGAAAACGCCCTTACGGTGAAAAGAAAACACTGGATGTAGACGGAAACCCTGAGCACCATTCCGAGAATGGTACCATCAGCGAAGGAGTTCCACCATACGATAGCAATGTCACAAATCATCCGGTACAGAGTAACGAACAGGGAACACAATCATGAGCGTTTCACCATCCAAAGAGACTATTTTAAAGAAAATAAGGAAGGCGTTGACCCAATCAACGCCTCTTCCTTTTCCGCAAAGCGAAGGGAATAGTTCCGTGTTCCAGCCTTCCAAACAAGAGCTGGAAGTGGAATTTGCAGAGCAATTCACCAAGCTTACCGGCAAATTCATTTTCTGCCTCAGTTGGCAGGAACTGGCTGTTCAGCTACAGGCAGTGATTGAGCACAATAACTGGCAGCATATCTATAACCAGGAAACCGAACTAGCCAAAACCCTTGCCAGCAATGGTTTTGCGCCAGCGCCCTGGGATTCGGTGGCCACTTGTGATGCAGCTATCACTTCCTGTGAAAGCCTGATTGCGCGTACAGGCTCCATCGTTATGAGCGCAGCAGGCGCCAGTGGCCGCTCCATCAGCGTGTATGCGCCTGTACATATTTGTATCGCCCGTACCAATCAACTGGTATATGATGTGAAAGATGGAATTCAGTTGGTGAAAGAAAAATATGGCCCCAACTTCCCTTCACTCGTAACCTTTGCCACTGGCCCCAGCCGCACAGCCGATATCGAAAAAACACTGGTAGTAGGCGTGCATGGTCCTAAAGAAGTGTATGTATTCCTGGTGGACCAGTAGCCATAAACCATAATCTATGAATCAGCAAATCCATCATCTTTTCGTATATGGATCACTGTTAAGCGGGCTCCAGCATCCCGCCTATGCATATGTGAGCCGCCATTTCACCCTGGTATCACCGGCCACAACGCCCGGTAATATCTATGATATGGGAGAATACCCCGGCGCAGTGCCCGGTCACCCCCCTGCACTGATCCATGGCGAACTGTATAAAGTGAACCATGCCGATGAGTTTTCCTTCGCCATCAAACAGTTGGATGATTATGAAGGTTTCCTGGTAGAGCCTGGAGAAGTTCCCTTGTTCCGCCGCGAGCCCGTAGATGTAAATCATAATAACGCCATCACCACCGCCTGGATCTATTGGTATAACCGTGCTGTAGCAGGTTGCACCCTGATCCCCAATGGCGATGCGCTAACCTATTGGAAACAGAAAGGCTGAGCCGAAAAACACAGACGATAATTTTACATGCAGCTACCTCCCGATAAGAAAGTTTATTTCCTCTCCGATTTCCATCTCGGAGCACCCAACTCTGCCAAAAGTCTGGAGCGTGAAAAGATGATCGTGGCCTTCCTGGAAGAGATCCGCCCAACTGCAGGCGCCATCTTCATCGTAGGCGATATGTTCGATTTCTGGTACGAATACCGTACGGTTGTGCCTAAAGGTTATGTACGCCTGCTGGGTAAACTGGCCGAGCTTACCGATGCAGGCATTCCCATCTATTTCTTTGTGGGCAATCATGATATGTGGATGACCGATTATTTCCAGAAAGAACTGAATATCCCGGTATACTTCGAGCCAAAGGAATTCGAATTCAATGGTAAACAATTCCTCATAGGTCATGGCGATGGCCTGGGCCCCGGGGATCATGGCTACAAAATGCTGAAAAAGATTTTCCGTAACCCTGTCTGCCGCTGGCTTTTTGGAATATTGCCTCCCTATATCGGCATGGGGATTGCCAATTATAGCAGCAGAAGAAGCAGGGCTGTCACCGGCCAGAACGACGCCAAATTCTATGGAGAAGAAGGAGAATGGTTGATCACTTACTCCAAAGAAGAACTGAAAAAGAAATTCTATGATTATCTTGTTTTCGGTCACCGGCACCTGCCCATCGATTATACACTGAATGACGGCAAAAGCCGTTATATCAACCTGGGCGACTGGATCCGCTATTTCACTTATGCCGTATTCGACGGAAAAGAAATGCACCTGCTGACCCGTTTCCCGGAACTTGAACAAAATATCGTACGCAAATAAATCTATGCTGAGATCTGCCACCATCGCCTGTTTCCTTCTGGTCTGCTCATTCATCGCAGATGCACAGATGGTGGGCATTCACCAACTCAGCGACACTGCCTTCAAATCGGAACGCGTGATCAATGGTGAATTCACGGATTTCAATGTAGACAATCTCGGTAACCTCTACGTGATGTCTCCCTCCGGCCAATTGAAAAAGATGAGTCCCAAAGGGGATTCGCTGGCCGTTTTCAATAATGTACGCCAATACGGGAAGATCCATTTCATAGATGTGAGCAATCCGCTGAAAGTATTGCTGCACTTCAAGGATTTCGGTACCATCGTGGTGCTGGACCGTTTCCTCAATACCCGCAATACCATCGATCTCAGGAGGCTCCAACTCTTCCAGGTAAAGGCCATCGGTCAATCCTACGATAACAATATCTGGGTGTACGATGAGCTCGAAAGCAAACTGAAACGTATCGGCGAAGATGGAAGGACCATCGATCAGTCCACAGATTTCAGGCAGTTATTCGATTCCACGCCTTCACCCGCCTTCATCGTGGATCAGAACAAACTGGTATATCTCTACGATCCCGCCAAAGGCGCTTATATCTTCGATTATTACGGCACTTTCAAGAACCGTATCAGGTTCCTGGGCTGGACGGACTTCACCGTTATCGGCAATACCATTCTCGGCCGTGATGAGAATATTTTGTACAAGTATGAACCAGGCACCCTCAACCTGCAGGAATACCGCATTCCACCAGAAATGCAAAACGCAAGGAAATTGAAGATAACGCCCACCAATATCTATTTGCTACGCGAAAAACAACTGGAGATATTCTCCTATCGCTGATCACGCACTCGAAAAATGTAACTTTGCCGGCATGGATAGATTTCTGGATACAGTCATATTGGATAATCCGATCAGAAGTTATTTGATGGTGGCAGGCACCATCCTGCTGGTGCTGTTCCTGAAAAGGATCTTATCCCGGTATATTGCCGGATTGCTTTTCCGTGTTGTCAGGAAAATAGCCAGGGGGATCGATAAGCCCAGCTTCGTGAACCTGGTAGTGTCCCCGCTTGAAACCTTCCTGTTGCTGGTGGTGAGCATCATCTCCCTGGATAAACTCACGTTCCCGAAAGCGCTCAATTTCACTATTTACAAGATCACGCTGCATAGTTTGATCGACGGCATAGCAGTGATTGTGGTGATCATCACTTTCATCTGGCTGCTGCTGCGTATCATCGACTTCATCGCCATGATCCTGCATCAGAAAGCGGAACAGACACATGATCAGCAGGATAACCAGTTGGTGGTGTTCTTCAAGGACTTCTTCAAAGTGCTGCTGGTGATCATCGGTTTCCTGATGGTGCTGAAATTCGCTTTCAGCTATCCCATCACCAACCTGATCACGGCCCTGAGTATTGGTGGTGCTGCTATCGCGCTCTCTACACGCGAAAGCCTGGAGAACCTGATCGCCAGTTTCATCATCTTCATCGATAAACCTTTCATGGTGGGGGATATCGTGAAAGTGCAGGCCATCACCGGAACTGTTGAAAAGATAGGCTTGCGCAGCACCCGCATCCGTACAGATCAGAAAACCTATGTTACCATGCCCAACAAGCAAATGGTGGATAGTGTGATGGATAATCTCTCTCTCCGTACACAACGCAGGGGATTTGTTCAATTGGAATTGACTGCCGATACTTCAAAAGAAGCCTTGCAGCAATTGGTGCTGGGCATCCAGCATTTATTGCAAATAAGAAAAGACCAGATCGAGAACTCTTCCGTATTTCTCTCCGATATTGTAAAGAACAGTTTCATCGTGCAGGTGGAATTCTTCACGGCGCCGATCCCGGTGGCCGATTTCAATGCCATTCGCCAGGACCTCTTTCTTTCCATTATCGATATGCTGGGAGAAATGAATATCAGTCTCGCAGCTAAAGAGAATGAGATCGTGATCGCAAAAACAAGCTAAAATTTTTCCGGAGATAGGGGTAAGGAACCATCATGTTGTCATAATTCCTACAAATACTGAAAACATGATGGTTAGTAATTACACAACCGGCATTCCGGGAAGGAAGGTCGCATGCATTGTATTATCGTTACTGATGACCGGCAGTGTACAGGCTCAGACAGAAAGTAAAAAGGGCGGTGCGCATATTGGTATCGTTTATCCTGTGAGCTCACATGGCACAAAGGCATTGGAGTCTACCAACAATTTCTCTTTCCATTTACTGGCAGGCGCTTCAAAGAATGAGACAGGTTTCGCTTTTTCGGGCTTCTCCAATGTGGTGCTCGGAAATGCAAGCGGGGTACTGTTTGCAGGCTTCTCGAATCATATGTATGGTAAGCCTTCAGGGGCGCAGTTCGCCGGTTTCATGAATGTGATGGGAGAAGCGGGAGGCACACAGATGGCGGGTTTCATGAACCTGAGCAAAGGCACTACCGGGTCTCAGTTTGCAGGTTTCACCAACTTGTCGAAAGGCAGTGGTGGAAAATTCCAGGCAGCGGGATTCCTGAATATGGCGAAGAATTCAGGAACACAACTCGCCGGATTCATGAATATCGGTCAGGACGTGCATACACAAGTGGGAGGATTTTTGAATATCGCAAAAAAGGTAAAAGGAGTACAGATAGGGTTTATCAATATCGCAGACTCTGGTACGCCTATCGGACTGGTGAATATTGTAAAGAATGGAGAAATGGCAGCGCGAGTTACGGTGGATGAGCTGGGCTCTGTGATCGCTGGCTTCAGATCAGGAGGAAGAAAGATATACGGCGTATTGGGTGTTGGTTACAATGGCAAAACGTCAAAATCGATGTATGCCGTGGAAGCCGCCATCGGTGCGCATTTTGATGTGTCGGAATATTTCAGGATGAATGCGGAACTGGCCTCCACCCAATTGGATGATTTCAAGAAAGGAGATTTCTTCCGCGGATCGCTGCGAGTATTCCCTTCCTTCAGGATCGGGAATCAGTTGGAAGTATTTGCTGGTCCCACATTCAACTATGCCTATTTCGATATTGCATCAGGAAAGGGGATGGACCTTGTAAATCATTTCATGTGGAGCGAGAAGGCAGGATCTGACCATTTTCAGGGGCTCTATATCGGTGCCCTGGGCGGTGTTTCCTGGAGATTGAAGTAAGCAGTGCATACTGCTTACTTTTTTCCTATAACAATTTCGTTGAGCTCTTTATCCCATTGGCCCGTTGTTCCGTATTCCACTACCCTGCCGACTTCTTTTCCATCTTTCAACACAATGAATGTAGGCACTCTGGTGATATTGAAGGCTTCAGCAAGATTGCCGATGGTCTTCTTGCTGTAGTCCACTGCCACCAGTGTTACCCTGTCTTCGCCCACTCCGGCAGAGTCGAGCAATGAGTAGAATTTCGGTAAGAGGAATCTCGTATCACCGCACCAGGTGCCGCCAAAAACGAGGTATTGAACTTCTGTTGATTTTGATCTGATGCCTGAAACCACGGCTGATGGCGGCGTATAGCCCTCCTGCTGTTTCTGGAACCATTTGAAGGAGCTATCCTTCGTCAACAGCTCTCTGTTAATGATCCCTTTCAGGACTTTCCGTCCACTTTTTTCGATTACTTCATACTGTACCTGCGCAAAGGAGGTGATAGTGAACATCACCAACAACAACGACAAAAAGTATCTCATAAAAAATGATTAGTCTACAAATTTAGTAGATTTAATCCTTTCTACAAAGAGGCTTTGATCTCGAGGAGGAAACCCTTGATCTGTTGCAGGGATTGTATCATTTCGAATCTTTCGCGGGCCTGTTTATTCTTTTTGAGGAATTCTTTGGCGCCTTCGATGGTGAGCTTGCGTCTTCTGAGGAGGTCGTAGATCAGTTCCAGGTTCTTGATATCCACGGGACGGAAATGCCTGTCGCCCTTCCGGTTCTTCCTTGGCTGGATGATATCGAATTCGTTCTCCCAGAATCTGAGCAGGCTTTGGTTAACACCAAAGAATCCTGCCACTTCTCCAATGCTGTAGTACTGGCGTTTGAAGAGGGTGGAATCTTCCGGAATGGCTACAGCGCCTGCTTCTGCATCCAGTGTTTTCAGGGATTTGCGGCCCCGGGTAGATTTTTTGGGTTGTTCAGGTTCTGCGAAAGATACGCCACCGGCATTATGTTCGTAGGAGTGGGGCTCTTCTTCTTCGTATGATTGAACTGGCTCTGATACTAGATTGGGGGCAGGGGGTTGAACGGTATGCTGTGCCGTTACCGCGGCTTCCGTAGTGGTGCCGGCAGTTTGTGCAGCGATCACCGGATTGGGCTCTGCCTCCTCCGGGGCCTGAGGATCAGCGGCAGTAGGTGGTAGGGATATGGCAGATTCTTCGTTCACAACGGGCTCTGAAAGGTTGTTTGGTGTAGCCTCATTTGTGTTTGCTGCCTCTGCAGCCTTTGGGCTTGCCGGAGTGAATCCAGTATTGTTGTTCTCTTTTTTGGGTGCCGGCTCGTTATCTTTTTCTTCCACGGCGTACACCTGGGTAGGGCGTGTGAGCCTGGAAGGGATATTGGGCACCACCTCGTTCGGCCCAGTTCCTTCTGCAGCCGAAGAGGCCTTTGAATGGGCTTCAGCATCAGAAGTGACGGGAATATTGGGAATAACTTCGCTATCGTTATTGGGTTCGTTCTCGCTTTTTTGTTTTTCAGGGTCAAGTTCAAATACCATTCCGGTTGGGGAGGTGGCTGTGTTGACCTGCTCCGCCGCTTCCTGGGCCGGGGCTTTTTGTCCGTTCACTCCGCTATAGTTTGTATCGTCCTGGATATCCTTGTCCTGTTCTGATTCACCAGCATCCGCTCCTGAAGCGGGTTTGATGCTTTTGATCCGGAATCCTGCGGCAGGGGTTTCCTGTTCAGGATCATTGTCTCCGAAATCAAAGCCCATCTGGTTATATTTTTTCTTCTCCATAATTTGAAAGCAGAGGTTCTCTTAAAGTCATCAAAATTCGTGCAGTAAAAGTACGAACAAAAGAAGTGCCTATTCCCGTTCAGCGGGGCTTCTGCGCAACTGTGGAAAAATTGCCTTGAAATGACCGGGGCATTACTGTTCAAATGATGCGGGATTGTTCGGCAAAAAGCTGTTCCGGGAAGTGAATTTTCTGGCTGAAACAGGCATTCAGACAGCATATCGCCAAAGCGAAGCGCGCCTGGTTTTTTTGCCCTTTCATATCGATGTGAAAGCACTGTTATAACCTGCTAAAAACGTGAATAAAATGAGGGTTAAAAACCGTCTCAAACCCTTAATTTTCGTACATTTGCAGGAATCAACATTTTTAACTGCAGAAGTATTTTTCGACGAATTTATGGATACAGAAACTACAGAAATCCTGAGTCCCTCCAATAGCGGATATGGTGCAGATAGTATACAGGTTTTAGAAGGTCTGGAAGCAGTGCGTAAGCGCCCTGCGATGTACATTGGCGACGTCGGCGAAAAAGGCTTGCATCACCTGGTGTATGAGGTGGTGGACAACTCGATCGATGAAGCCCTGGCCGGATATTGTAAGAATATTACCGTTACCATCCACGAAGACAATTCTATTTCTGTTCAGGATGATGGCCGTGGTATCCCCACCGGTATCAATACCAAGGAAAAGAAAAGTGCGCTGGAACTGGTTATGACCGTTCTGCACGCCGGTGGTAAATTCGATAAAAATACCTATAAGGTTTCCGGTGGTCTGCACGGTGTGGGTGTGAGTTGCGTGAACGCGCTCAGTACAAAGCTCCATGTTACCGTTCAGCGCGAAGGAAAGGTCTTTGAGCAGGAATATCATATCGGTATACCTCAGTATGAGGTCCGTACAATCGGCGAAAGCGATAAAACCGGTACCCATACCCATTTCTGGCCAGATAGCAGCATCTTCACCACCACACTCTATAAGAAAGATATCCTCGAAGGCCGTCTCCGTGAGCTGGCCTACCTCAATAAAGGGATCAATATCATCCTCAACGATCTTCGTGAAAAGGATGATAATGGTGAACATTATACCAAAGCTTTCTATAGTGAAGGAGGTATCGTTGAGTTTGTTGAAATGCTGGACAGGAACGCCGGCCGTAACACACTGATCCCCGCCGTCATTTATGTGGAAGGTAGGGATGAGGCTTCCAATGTTGCCGTTGAAGTAGCAATGACCTACAACGACAGCTATCATGAGCATATCTACTCCTACGTAAATAATATCAATACCATCGAAGGAGGTACACACGTTTCCGGCTTCCGCCGTGCATTGACACGCGTGTTCAAAAGCTATGGCGACAAGAACAACCTCTTCGAAAAGGCCAAGGTAGAGATCGAAGGTGATGACTTCCGCGAAGGCCTCAGCGCTATCGTTTCCGTGAAAGTGCCTGAGCCCCAGTTTGAAGGTCAGACCAAAACAAAGCTCGGAAACAGTGATGTGATGGGCGTTGTAGACTCTACCGTTTCAAAAGTGCTCGATCGCTTCCTGGAAGAAAATCCGAAGGAAGCTAAGAATATCATCTCCAAAGTGATCCTGGCTGCACAGGCGAGAGCCGCTGCACGCAAGGCGCGCGAAATGGTGCAACGTAAAAGCGTACTCAGCGGTGGCGGTCTGCCCGGTAAACTGGCCGACTGCTCAGACAGGGATGCCGATCGTTGCGAGCTCTTCCTGGTCGAAGGTGACTCGGCGGGTGGAACCGCCAAACAAGGCCGTAACCGTAACTTCCAGGCCATCCTGCCACTTCGTGGTAAGATCCTGAACGTGGAAAAAGCCATGGAGCACAAGATCTACGAGAATGAAGAGATCCGCAATATGTACACCGCCCTCGGTGTTACTGTAGGAACACCAGAAGATCCCAAAGCACTCAACCTCGCCAAACTCCGCTACCACAAGCTGATCATCATGACGGATGCCGACGTGGATGGAAGCCATATCGCCACCCTGATCCTTACCTTCATCTATCGTTATATGAAAGAAATGGTAGAGCAGGGATATGTGTATATCGCCCAACCACCGCTGTACCTGGTGAAAAAAGGGAAAGAATCAGCCTATGCATGGAATGAAGAGCAACGCAAAGCGCTGACAGAAAAATTAGGTGGTGGAAAAGAAGACAGTGTGAATATCCAGCGATACAAAGGTCTTGGTGAGATGAACGCGGATCAACTTTGGGAAACGACCATGAACCCCGAGTCCCGCACGCTCAAACAAGTGACCATCGAGAGCGCTGCAGAAGCAGACCGCATCTTTAGTATGCTGATGGGAGATGAAGTAGCGCCACGCCGCGATTTCATTGAAAGCCACGCCAAATACGCAAAGATCGACGTATAAACTATCAGAGATATTTCAAGAAGAGGGCCAGCCGTAAAAGGTTGGCCCTCTTGCTTTGGTTGAAGCCCTCGCTCGCCTCCCGGTGAGTGACTTATATTCCGTCGCCTCTGGCGACCCACTTCTTATTTCATGATCAGGGGCCTGGGCCTGATCTTTTCTGTTACAAAAAAGAATTGATGCAATGTGGTTGCTTTTGTATTGATCCGCCCATTCTTTATTTCCACTTTCGTGAAATTGGGTCGCAGCTTCGTGAAGCTCCCCGTCATTTTCTGTACACCGCTCACCATTCCTACCGGGATACTTACTGGAATGCCTTTTCCTGTGGTACTGCTGTCTTTCCAAACAGCGTACACAACCCTGGCCGGATCCTGGCTATGCCTGAATTTGATCACGAACAATCCGCCACTTGCAGAGTCGATGATCTGCCCGTTCCCATACCAGAATAAGGCGCGGCTGATCCCCTGGTCATAGTAATAATTGTCCCAGTATTTGGTGGAATCCAATTGCCAGTCTTTGTTGTAATAATACCATAGATACCCGCTACCACTGTAATTGGTGTAACGGAAAGATGGATTCGGCGCTTCATCATCCTTGAATGCATATTGCACTCTTTCGGCCTCTGATGTGGCCGCCCCCATTAGCTTTGAGCTGACGAGGAAGATTCCCAGGCTCTGTGGCTCCGTGTATTTATCGTATCGTACCACGCCAAATAAAGTAGTGTCATACATGCCATTCTCCGTTTTGGTACGAAGGAAGGATTTGTCTGCTCCATATTCATTGATGGTGATGGGAATATAGCCACGCCATTCGCGATAGATGGCTTCGAGCGCTTTATGCTGATCCTGGTAATACCCTTTGTCTGAAGGGAAAGTGATATGGCTTCCGGGTAGTTCGCTGGTGAATGGGCCTACTCCTTTTTTGAGACTGCCTGGATAAGCATGGAACCCTATATAATCGATAGGGGGATGCGAACTGTTGTAAGCATATTGAAGGAATTTGATCACGGCCCGTTGATATTGAACATCGATACCGGCGGTGGCAGGAAGATAGACTTTGAAATTGGGGTCAGCATTCTTTGCGCCGAAACCCTTTCCCCACCTGTTGTTCCAGCCATCGATGGCCATCAGCATCATGCATCCGGCCGCGATCGGGTCCTGCCATTGGTTGGGGAAGTAAACGCCATTCATTTCATTGCCTGGTTCTATGCCCCAATGAGTGCCGGTGGCTTTTACATGGCCATTCTTCTGTTTTGTATAACGGTCATCTGCATTCGGATTACTCCCATAGGCATAAGCGATGCTATACATATTCTTGCCCAGGGTTTGATAGCTGAGCGGATCCCTTCGGTCGGAGCTGATATCGTCCACTGGCCGCCAGTTGGTTGATTTCGTTTGTTCTACCAGGTGAGTAGCAGGTCCCATCATCTGGTAATACATCCTGCGCCCTTTCATAACGGACATGAGAACGGAATCGTAGTATTCGGAAGAGGAGATGTCCCGTTGTGGTTGCAACACCAGGGTATCATGATGGAACCGATTGGTCTGTTGAAGGCCCTTACGCATGATGGTAAAGCTATCGCAATCCTTCACCGGGAACACATTGTAATAGTTGGAGCCATTGAGGTTCCGGATGATCTGCCGGTGCGAAGCCGCTCTGGTAACCATTTCGTCGGAACCCGTATTGAATAAGGTATCTCCTTTTCCGGTTGGCTGGCCGTAGAAAAGGATGCCTGTGATATTGGTTTCTGGCGCCATCCAGTAACCACCTTCCTGGTAGAACATTTTTCTCCAGCGGATACTGGTCAGAAAATATTGAACGGTGGTATCCCCTTCCCAAACTTTCTTCCATTCAAACTTGCCACCTTTGGTAACAATTCGTACGGTAGGCAGGGTGTTATTCGTATATTGATAGATGTAAGTAGCGGAGCGGGCACTATCTCCCAGGGTGATATCGATTGTGTCGGCAACGGGGTTGGCGGGAGAGGTGCAAACCCATATTTCGCGTAGCCGGTATTGTTGCTGAAAATTTCCGGCAATGAGGCGATGCCGGCGATACCCATAATAATCTTCTGCACCGATGGAAGTATTTCCGGTAGTACTATCTGGCAGGAAATTACCATTCCGTGGGTCTGCCTTACTGTCAAAATAGTGGAAGGTGGAGTAGGCTGCCCGGCCCCAGGCACCACTGAAGTCCACGATCATATTGCTGTCCAGGGGAATTTTGATAACGGTCTGATCCGCTCTGGTGGCAGATTTGAAGGAGATATTGCCTTTTCCAGGGTGGGAGTTTTGTGTTAGTCGGCCTGAAATTTGCGCTATCACCTCACAGTAACA
>JAGIAP010000143.1:0-4029 GCA_017744805.1 Chitinophagaceae bacterium
ATTACTGGAACGGATATACCGTTTCTTTCAGCAGCGGACGTTTGGGAATGCGTCCGGATCCACATCTTTCTACTACGCGTGTATACCTCGCGGCAGGAGGTTTGAGGTCCAATCTCGATTGCTGGATCACCAATAAACGATCCCTTTCCCTGTACAGTTATACGGAAGTGGGCATACAGTATATCGGCAATACGGCTTACTTCGCCTTTATGCCTTCGCTGGGTTGGCAACCGGGCGCCTTGCTCAACTTCAATTATTACAATATGCCGGTATGGCTGAGGCTACCGGCACAATTCTTTCTTCCTTTGAAAACCAGGATGGGCATGATCATTTCGCCATCAGGAAAACCTTCCTGGTTTTCCGGGATCGATATCGATTATGCTTTTTAGGTTAAGTTGGAGCTCACGTGAAAGGTTGTATTGACCTTGGGAGACAGGATCCGTCCTGTCTCTTTTTCTACTGTACCAACGCACCAGTTACCGGTGTAAATCCGTATCTTGTATAAGCAAATCCTTACACGATGTCGCAACTTCTTCACTACAAGATCCTCGCTACCGCTACGCTCGATTATCTGAAAGCACATTTTTCAAAAAGTATCATTGTTGATGGGCGCTCGCATATCGGGGAATACTATGAGCAACAACAATTGCTGGTGGAGAAGTATTTCCAAAAAAAAGCGACGGGCCTGTTGAAGAAAAAGTTTGAAAGTCTATCGGGCCCTTTACGCAAGAGAGGCGATCAGGCATTTGCCCGCTATATCGCCGAGAGGACCGGACAGCAACTGGATGTGGTCAGCGAGGCACAAGAAGCGTTTCAGCAAAGGGCCGCCAAATTTCTCGCAAAGCCTGTCAACGAGCAACGCAGATCGGCCGGAACAAATAATGGTTACGAGGAATCCCCCGCCATTATCGCTCCGGACGGCCGGAAGCGGCTGCATATCGTCCGTGGGAGATCAGGTCAGCAAATGACCTCCTCTGTCACCATCGTTTTTGAACAGTCATCCACGGGTATTTATTGTAAACTGGGGCTGGACGAAGAGTTGACGGCAGTTTGGAAAGACAATGACAGCATCCTGATCACCTCTAAAAAAGATGACCTGCCTGAAACTACAAAGTACAGGCAGGTACAGAGTTTCGACGAGCTCGTCACTATTGAATATGCTGAGGGGTAAGCGCTTTTTTCTTCCGGATGATATCTATTATCCTTTCATTCTCTATGATCATCATTCCATGCCTGTCTTCGGTTACTCCTGATTGTAACCTGTACGTGTATTTCGGCACCTGGCCATCCATGATGGTAGGCAGGTAAACGAATTGCAGGTTATCGCATCTTTCGTCCAGGGCTGATGCCACTTCAATGATATGGGTGGAAATGATGAAACTGCATTTCCTGTAAGCCGCAAAAGCTTCCGTAACGGAAAGGGTGGCGTCGAAAGCGTCTTTCACATTGGTGCCTTTGAACAGCTCATCGAAGATCACCAGCATATACTTACCGCTACTGACCGTCTCCGCCACCATCTTCACCCTTCTCACTTCTGCATAGAAATGGCTGAAGCCCTGTTCCAGGTCGTCCGGCACATTGATACTGGTATAGATCCCGTCGCGGACGGAAAATTCCATGGACCTGGCTGCTACGGGGAATCCCATATGCGCGAGGAAAACGGCAATGGCAAAGGATTTCATGAAAGTGGACTTCCCGGCCATATTAGCGCCGGTAAGGAAAATGACATTGTTCTCATGGCTGATGGTCACGGAGTTGCCTATCGCTTTTTTGATGCCGGGGTGACGGCAATCATCGATGCGAATGCAATTGGCTTCCTGTGGTAACGCGTGCGCATATACGAATCCTCTTTCTTTTGCTGTATGCGCTACGGCGATAGCGCCATCCAGCAGGGAAACGGCTTGCAATACCTGATCCATTTTTTCCCTGAGGTGAAAGCGCAGGATATTATCATATCTGATGAGACTGGTGAGAGGCAGGTCTTTTCTCCCTGCTTCTTCTTTCAGCCATTTCAACTCCGGCAGGTTGAGTGTTTTGCAAGCATCCTCCAGGTCACCTTTCAGTAGGTCCCTGTGTTTATCGGCCATGCCATTGAAGCAACTGCGCAGTTTGTTGAGCACTTCAATGGTTTCATGGAAAGAGGCCTGGAATTGCCGGAAGTCTTTATTCAATCCAAGTGTGAACGCTACCCGTTTGCCCATCACCGTGAGGGGAGCTGCGAAGCGATTGCCGGGCGCTCCGGAGTTGAGATAGTTTTCCATCATTTCGATGGAAGCACCGGAAACCGGGAAATCGATGCCCAGCTCTCCGAATTGCCGGAACATGGCGGACCGTTGATTGATGGCATCCGCATCAGTGAGCGGATGTCTGAACCAGTTCTCCAGCAATCTTTCACCCCCTGCGGTCTTCACTTTGTTGAACATACCAAAAACAGCATTGGGCTTGAATTTACCCAACAGGTTCAGGTCTTCGGTAGTTTGCTTGTCTATTAAAAAGCTCATACTAGTCGTTTAAAATTTTCCATTCCGCAGAATATCCAGGATGCCTTCGTTATTGATGATCACCATGCCATGACGGTCCGATGTGATGCCCTGTTCCAGCTTATGTGGGTACACGGGTTTATCGCCCTCCATCAGGGTGGGCAGGTAAACGAACTGGATATTCTTGCAATCTTCCATCAGTTTCTCGCCGGCCTCCATGATATGGGTAGACACCACGAACATGCAATTGGGTTGACTGGCAAAGGCGCTGGTGATGGCCACTGTGGCTTCATAAGCGTCCTTCACATTGGTGCCCCTGAACAGTTCATCGAAAATGATGAAGAGGTTCTTAGCATGCTCCAGTTCCATAGCCATTTTTTTCACCCGTAACACTTCGGTGTAAAAATGGCTATAGCCCATATTGAGGTTATCGGGCAGATTGATGGTGGTGAGTAAGCCATCACAAACGGAGAACCTCATGCGGGAGGCGGGTACGGGGAATCCCACATGGGCCAGGAATACCGCTATCCCCAGGGATTTCATGAAAGTGGATTTGCCGGCCATATTGGCGCCGGTGAGGAAAACGATATTGGAATCGGGCCTCATGGCCATATCATTCGCTACGGGCTTCGATAGTTTCGGATGGTACAGCCCTTCTATTTCCATGATATGTGCTTCCGCAGGCAAGGGCACTGGGAATACGAATCCCCGGCTCCTGGCAACAGTGGCCACGGAAATGTACACGTCCAGCGTGTATACGGCGTCCAGTATCTTTCTTACATCTGTGATATGGACGAATCGTAGCAGGCGGTCATAGACCGTCGCTTTTTCATAATCGATCTTTATAGGGACCTTTTCCTGCAATACAGGCTCAAACTGGCGCTGGAGCAATATCTCCTGTATTGGCTTGATGGCGGCAGCATATGGGGTATCCTGTACCGTTATATCCAGTGAGTTGATGAACTGCTTCAGTAAGATGAACACTTCAATGAGGGAACCAATGCCTTTTATCAATTGCTGGTAGCTGGTATCGGCGCCGATCACCTGGCTGAATTTCCTGCCCAGGGTATTGTCCTGAGCAGATAAGCGGCTTCGCTCGTCGGTGTCTGCGAGATAGCTCTCAGCGGCATCGAACAGCTCTCCCCGGAAGGGGAAAGCTGTCTGATGCATGAGAAAGAATCGGATGGTACGGATCCTTGCATCGATCGCATGCAGGTCGGCAAGGGGGTACCGGAAGAACTGTTCCAGTATTCCGGCGCCACCACGGGTATAGGTACGATTGAAAATGGCATATACGGCATCGTTATCCCGCTTGCCGAAGATATTCAGGTCGTCCAGTGTTTGTTTATCGATGATCAAACTCATAGTATGCTGTTTTATCTTCCTTTCCTTCTCAACCAGATGATGGTGCCACAACACATGAGTGCGATCGGGAAGATCCATTTCAGGATGAACCCGGTAATGGCCCAGGAGGTTTTGCCCAGTTTCAGCGCATTGTCCGGAAGCGGTGGGCGACGCATATCGATCGGCAATTCATCATCGGTAAGCC
>JAGIAP010000143.1:4039-13507 GCA_017744805.1 Chitinophagaceae bacterium
CCCCATTGCTCAGGTAATCGGCATCTCCCACCACCACGATCTTTTGTTCTTTTCCATTTATCTTCCTCGACATGGCAATGGCGGTAGGGAAGGATCTTTCCGTTTCTCCTGCCTTTGTATTCAGCAATACCGTGTCATCGATGAAATTCTTTGTTTCCAGTTCATTCCAACCACCGGTAGAATCGCTGGTGAAAAGAGGCACCACATCAAAGCCTTTGTCCGTGCTATACTCCAGTCCTGTAGCGGATTTCAGGGGGAGTATCTGTTCCTGTTGACGGATGGTCTTGAAATGGAATGCGATCTTCTCGGATTCTTTGGTGGGGTTGAGCAGGAGCAGGTCCGACTGGAATTTCTTGCTGGGCTTCACCAGCATGCCTGGCATGAATTTCACGCCAATGGTTTCCACTATCGGGTTCATCACTTCCTGACGGCCAGGCTCACCCGCAATGATCATATTACCGCCGCGGTCGATATACTGTTGCAGTACGGCCATTTCAGCGGGTAACAATGCCTTCTTCGGTTCGGCGATCAACAGGATGCGGATATGCGCGGGGATCTCTTTTTCCAGGGTGACATTCTCGAAATCGAAGCCCTGGTTGATCAAGGCATAGCGGAAAGATTTCTCCTGGGCAAACATATTGTAGCCACGATCCTCTTCTGCATTGCTGGCCCTTTCACCATGCCCTGTCAGGAATCCTACGGTTGGCAGCTTGTCGATAACAAGGCGTTTGAACGCTGCCGTGATCTCTGTCTCGGAAGGCAGTCGCATCATATCGTTGTACACGCGCAGGTAGGTCTGTTTTCCATTTTCCCTTTCCAGGCTTCTGACGAACCTGAATCCCTCTGGAGCCAGGTCTACTTTGTTACTGAATTTGGAATAGGGATAGATGGGGAATTTATAATCGTACAGCTTTATCAGGGTATCCATCAACTGATCGCCGTTGAGGGTAGGATATTGTTTTTCGAGCTGTTTGTTTTCCGTTTTCTCGTAATAGAATTCGTATTTCAATTTGATCCCCGGCTTGAAACGGGTATATTGTTTGAACCTGTCCACATCCACTTTGTACTGATCCGGTTGTGCTATCCAGTTATTCTCTTCCAGCATATTGGTATAGGTGGTGATGGTGAGCCCGTCCTGCAGGTGGCTCAGCACTTCCTGGCTGCTCTTGGTAAGGGTATTGGTCTTGGTGCGGGTTGAATCATAAAAGGCCATCAGTTTGGGTTTGGAGCTGAAATAACCTAACAGCATGGCCCCTGCGAAAACAGCGGCAAACCTTCCCAGGGTCACAAACCAGGGCTTCTTCATGCGTCCGCTCTGCAGTTTCAGAATGCTGAACCCGATGAAGAGGGCGATCACGATGAGGAAGTAGAGCAGGTCTTCACTGGTGATCAATCCTGCTATGAAATTATCGCTGCGGCCGGAGATCGCCAGCCAGTAAGTGATATCCCTCACGATATCGATATCCTGCCCAACCGTCTTTACATAATTCAGAACAGCGAAGATACCCAGCGTTCCCATGGCGGACACTACGGTGTAGGAAGTGAGTGAGCTCATGAACAGGCCGATGGCGGCATAGGCGCAGGTAAGCAGAAAGAGCCCCAATAGACCGGTCAGTATGAGCGGTATGTCCACCATCTTGATGGTGAAAGCGGCATAGATGCCA
Source organism: Chitinophagaceae bacterium (assembly GCA_017744805.1). GTDB lineage: Bacteria > Bacteroidota > Bacteroidia > Chitinophagales > Chitinophagaceae > Pseudobacter. Next base: position 5,704 of record JAGIAP010000143.1, read on the forward strand.
TATACGGCCAGCACGCCCGTGAGCACCAGCGCATACACTACCAGTGCGAGGTATTTCCCGAAAATGATCTGCCTGCTTTTGAGGGGAGAGGAATACAATAGTTTGATGGAGCCACTGCTGAACTCACGGCTCATGATACCCATGGTCAGCAATGGGATGTACAGGAAGATGTATTGCTGCACGATGGTGAAAGTTCCCTGGAAGCCGCCGAAACTGCTGGCAGTAGCGCTCCAGATCTTCCATCCGATCAGTTGCCTTCTCATCATCCCGCTGAAAATATTGTGGAATATCAGTCCGCTCTGGAAAGCAAAGATCACGATGATCAGCCAGGCAATAGGTGAGAAAAACAATTGCTTCAGTTCCGCCTTTGCAATCTTGATAATTGGTTTCATATTATTTTCAGGGGTTTACTCAGATTTATTGGTTGATAATGCGGCGAACACGCTTTCGAGCGACATTTTCTCCAGCGAGATCTCCAGGAGGCGCCATTTTTGGTGAACACTGGTTTCGATGATCCTTTCCATGGTGTCGTGTGCATCGGTATATTGGACCCGGTACCTGATACCACCGAGGTGCTCCACATTCAGTACACCGGGGATGGCCAGTAGTTGCTCCATGGGTGGGGCAGCGATCATGGAGAGAGTGATGGTGCTGGGCATGATATAATTATCGAATTCCTCGATAGAGCCGGCAAAGGCCACCGTACCCTGATTGATCATCCAGATATTATCACAGAGCGCCTGTACTTCCTGCAGGATATGCGTGGACAATACGACCGTTCTTTCTTCCGCGATCTCCCTGATGAGGTTGCGCACTTCCAGGATCTGGTTGGGGTCCAGGCCATTGGTGGGCTCGTCCATCACCACAAAGCCGGGCTTATGTATGATGGATTGTGCAATGCCCACCCGCTGCTGGTAACCACCGGAGAGGTTGCGGATCAGCCTTCTCCTGAAATGGGTGATGCCCACTTTTTCCATGGACTCTTCCACGGCTTCCTTCACTTTTTTCTCTTCCATCAAACGCATATGCGCCGTATGTTCCAGGTATTCCTCCACGGTGAGGTCCACAAGCAACGGTGGTTTTTGTGGGAGGAAACCAATATGTTGCTTGGCACGAACGGGATCCTCACGCATATTCACCCCCCTGATCCAGATCTCGCCCTGGGTTTGCTTCAGCACCCCACACATGATATTCATGATGGTGGATTTGCCGGCGCCATTGGCGCCGAGCAATCCGTAGATCCCATTTTTTGTCAGTTCGAAATTGATGTTCTTGACTGCCCATTGCACACTATATCTGTGCGACAGGTTCTCGACCTTTACGATGGATTCGTTCATATATGATAGTTATGTACAGATTAATTAACCAGGATATCTTCTGAGCACGTATTCAAAGTAGGAGCCCCATTTCCAGGCCAGGTCCACCACATTGCCCACATTGGGCACGGTGTAGAGAATGCCTGTTTGCCCGGGATTGACTGAGCCCAGTACATCATTCTTCAGGCTGCAGATGGAGAACCTGCCGTTATCGAGCAAAATGCCCAGCTCACCGGAAACGGGATCGGATACGATCTTCCTGATCCTGCCAGTGCCAAAATCATGATAGAGGGTGATGAGCTTCGTATTCACATCATAGAAATACAGCTTGCTGCCTTCCCCGAAAAAGAGATAAGTGGAATTGAATACGCGATGGTAAACGGTATTGTCAGTTACGATGCCATTGCCTGCAAACACCTCCTGCTGCTGCTCGTTCACTTCGATGGAAGTGTATTGCATGGACAGGCGGTAGTTCTGCATGATGTACTGGCCCGTTACATCGTTCCTGAGGATATTGATGAAATAAGAACCGTTGGAATAGTCGCCGCAATACTTCAGGGTATAACCAGCCTGGTTGTTCAGGCTCACCCATCCTGCCGGTGGTATGCTACCATCGCGGAGATACATCTTTCCACCTACATAACTGTTATCCCCACTCGTAGCGTAGAGACCAATAAAGCGCCTGTTCTGATCGTCGTAGAGATACACGATCTCCGATTTGTCGTAAGCGGTTTCCACCAGCTCTGAAATATGCGCACCGCCTCCTTCGAAATAGATCGGCACATCAATGAACATACCATCGTGAATGCCGCCCATCGACCGGGAGTTGCGTTTCCAGTAAATATTCCCATCCGAGCCATGCACGTAATTCACGGAGCCTCCATCGATGAAGTTGATGGGGTGGGAGCCATTGGGGAAGCTGGAGCCGGGGAATGAATTCCTTAGCGACAATACCTTGGAGAAATCATCCCCATTGAGGAATACCGGCGTGCTGCCCTGGAGAACGAGCACTTCATCCCTGGAGTAATCGGTGAATGCCCGGGTGATGAGCTTCTGCGGGTTGGTGCCCAGGGGCTCATCCGGGAACAGGTTGGTGTAGAGATCAGGGTAATACTTGTATTCGTAATAAACGGTGTTGTCGGGTTTCTTCTTCGTGTCGCGCCTTACGAAGCTCAGGGCAGACTTGCCATTGTCGTTCAGCAGGAACAACCAGCCTGCTTTGTAGGGGGACACTACCTGCACCTGCATGGCAAAGCGGGTAACGATGCCCGTTGCTTTCTCTTTCACGTAGAGGTAGATCATCACATACCCGGAAAGATCCGGAGGGTATTTCAAGTTCCTTTCCCTGGACACCACTGAATCTTCCTGCCTCCATTCAAATTCGAAGGCCGTTGTATCGCGGTCAGGATATTTCCAGGTGAAGGATGGGCTCACCCGCAGGGTGTCGCCCAGGGTCACCGGGCCCGCGGTAGGAGCTTTGATCTCCTTGATCTTATTGTAATCGACCAGGTCATAATGGCCTTTGTCCTTGTAACAGGATGGCAGCGCAATTGCCACAAGCAGCAGGGCCAGCCATAGTTTCATATACTGTTTCATGTAATTTGGAGTTGATGGGTTAAACTATCCGCCGATCATTTCAACGGTCATTTCCGTTCCATTTTCTTCATACACGGTCCTTCCGGCATCCTTTTCCTGTAACAGGTAGTTCTTGAACTTCATCGTGTAGTAGCGAACGATATCGATATTGGAAGAATTGATCTCGGAGAGGCCGGTCACCTGGATGAAGAGGCTGTATTTCTTATCCGAATACTCGCCCAGGTAGTACCATTCCACGGTCTGGTTCCACCAATCGGGTCTGGCGATCACGTTGGAGATATTCAGTATCGAAACGCAGTAATCTACCTGTCCGTATTTGAGCTCATCGGTAGACTCGATCTTCAATACCAGACGAACGGGTCTTACAGACAGATCGGGTAATTTCTTTACCGTCACCCATGCCGTATCGCTGGTTCGGTTAGCCCTCAGCGTAAAAGTGGATGGAAGGCTGTAATGGGCGGTGGTGGCCGTGGTCAGCTCATTGGCCACCGTTATTTTGTACTGCCTGTCCTTATCGGATGGTTTTCCCACCAGTTCCACCACCAGTGGTGTTTTGGCCTCATCATCATCCGGCAATGCCAGGAAGGAGAACATGGAGGAGTCCTTGTAGCTTTTGTTGAATTGAATATAGTCGCCGGAGTCATAACGTATGATCTCATCTTTGCTGCAAGACTGCATCAGTGCCAGCAGGGCCACTATGGTTATCGTGTTTCTGAATAGTTTCATACCGCTGTTTTTTAGAGGAGATAAGCTGTTTCGCTTAATGGTAAGGGTGCGTACCAGTCTTTGGGAGCCATGATGATATCGGTATCTCCGTTGAAGATATTCCTGTTCAGTCGCTTGAACAGGAAGAAGGTCTGTCCTTCCGTAAGGTTTTCCCGGACGATATCTATCACCAGTTTGTTGATCAGTCCTTCGGGGCTGATATTATCGTTGATCTTCACTTTGGCTCCGCGGTTGGTGCGAAGGGTGTTGAAGATGGCTACGGCATCCACCACTTTGCCCTGTCTGGCATAACACTCGATGAGGATATGGTACATTTCGGTGAAACGCATTACGGGCAACAGTGGCCCTTGCCAGGCGGCCGTGCTGGTGGCATTGTAGGAGGTGCCTTTGGGGCGCATCCAGGTGATATAGCGTTGGTCTCCGTACCTGTTGTACCAGCCTACGAGCCTGTAATCATCCAGGTCACCTTCGAACAATTTGTTCATGTAAGCAGAAGGGATCCTGAAATTCTGGTTGGCGATACCTGAGCTGATGGTCTGGTTATCGTAGATATTATAACTCTGTGTATTGGCAAAACTGAGTACCAGTTCTTCGGGGCGTTTGGGATAGATATAGTCCACATCGGTTATCTGTCCCTGGTAGATAGAGCTTGTCCAGGTGAACCAGTTCCTCTTCTGTATATCGTAAACGATCTTCGCATACCGGGCAGCGGGCTCATATTCTCCCTTGTACATGTATACGCGGGCCAGCAATCCGGTGGCTGCGAAATAATTCATCCTTTGCGCCCTGAAATTGAAGAAATCACCTTGTGGCAGTGGGATCCATGATCCCGGGTTCCTGATCCTGCCTACACTGGAGGTCATAACCCGGCGCAGGTATACTGTATCGATATTGCCCAGCAGGCTGGTCGATTGCTTCAGGTCTTCGATGATATGGGCGAAGGCTGTAGCCATATTCACCCGTACCGGTTGAGGGTCCGGGTATTTCGTTACATAGGGGATGGCCTCGCCGGCATAACCGGTAACGGGGGCAGGGCAGAAGATCCGCAACAGGTCGAAATGGATCATGGCCCTGATGCCGTACATTTCGCCCAGGATCATATTCTTTTCATTGGCGCTTTCGGCAAAGAAGCTGCTATCCTTCGACTCTACTGCCTGGATCACATTGTTACAGTTGGCCAGTGTTTTGTAAGCGCTCTGCCAGATCTCTTCCATGCTTTCACGGGCAGATGATTCCTCCCAGTTGTAGCGGCCTGCTTCCCGGCTATCGTAAGGAACATAGTTGATATCGTAGTTGCAGCCCATGGCGCTCAGTACGCCATAGCTGAGGTTCCTGCCATAGAGGTCCGTAGTGGACAGTAGCTTATACACGCCATTCACGGCTACGCGGATGCCCTCTCCGTCCTTGAACATCGTTTCTTCCAGAACCTGGTTGCTGGAAGTGACGTCCAGGAATTTTTTGCAGGACATGGTGAGCAGAACAGGCAGCAGAAACAGTAGTTTCCGGAAATGTTTTATTTGCATAAAGAAGCTTTTTAGAAAGATGCGTTGATGGTAAGCGTGAATGTTCTGGCATAAGGATAGTCGAGCCCCATCTCTCTCTTTACGGAAGAGAAGCGGGCCACATCATTCAGCAAGAAGGTGGTCCTCAGGAAGCTCATGCCGAATTTCCTTTTCAACCAGGCTGCATCGAAATCATATCCCAGTGACAGTGAATTGAACAGGATATAATTGTTGCGCTGCAAAAAGCGGGAGGTAGGCCTGGTAATGAAGTACCTGTCCTGGATCGCTTTCAGCGTGGAGATATCGCCTGGTTTCTGCCATCTTTCAGTGAGCACGCGTTTATCTGCATTGTAGTAGGCCAGGTTGGCGTTCTCTACATTGTCTACCATCGTCTGATTGTATAGATCTCCGCCGAACTCAAACATGAAGGTGGTGAACAGCGTGAACTGTTTATACCTGGCATTCACGCCAAAGGTTCCCTGTGCCCAGGGCTCTGAATTGCCGATGGGTTGCTGGTCTGCGGGATTCCAATCGTAGGTGATGCTGCCATCAGGCTTCAGGTACACTTCCTTTCCGTTGGCAGGATTGATGCCCAGTGAGCGCATGCCATAGATGGTAGTGAGGGAGCTACCTTCCTCATACTTCATGATGGGCTTCGCGAACTTGGCATTCTGATCGTTGAAATACAAGATCAGCGCGGGGCTGGTATTGGTGTTGTACCCGTCGTAGTATTCATCGATGCGGTTATTGTACCTTTTCATCGATTGCGCGATCTTCATGATCTGGTTACGGTTATGCGCCATATTGCCGATCAGCGTTACGCTGAGATCCTTTTGGTTCAACAAGTTCAGGCTGGTCTTAACCTCGAAGCCTTTGTTCAGCACCTCGCCGATATTGTCGCGGTACACCATGAAACCGGAAGAAGAAGGCAATGATACATCTGTGATCAGGTCATAAGTTCTCTTCCTGTAATAATTGACCTCGATATTGTATCGTTTGAACAGGGTCATATTGGCGCCGAGGTTCCAGCTCACTTGTTTTTCCCAGGTGAGCCTGTTATTGCCCATATAGGTGAGGCTGGATCCGATGCCGGTAGGGTACCAGTCGTCCATCATGATCTGGTACGTATTCCTGGCCATATAGGGAGAGAAATTGGATTTACCTGTTTGCCCGATATTGGCGGTTACACGAAGCAGATTGATAGCGGTATTGGTCTTCAGGAGTTGCGTATTATGAAGATTGATACCAGTGCCTACGGACCAGAAGGGCGCCCATTTATTGTCGGTACCGAATTCAGATGAGCCGTCCATCCTGAAAGATCCATCAAAGAGATAGATATTGTTGAGGCTATAGTTCAGGGTGGCGAAGCTGCCGATCAGCCTGGCGATATTGTCGTTCAGCTCAGGCTTACGGGTGATCTCATAGGCATAGGAGGGGGAGTTGAAATTGCGGTTGGCAAAGCCCCTGTATTGTGATGTGATGAATTCAGAGCGGGATGATCTGCCATTGACACCCGCAGATACGTTGATATTATGGATATCGATATTCCGGTTGTAAGACGCGAAGATATTCGTGTTCCAGTTGATATCCCTTGTAGATGTCTGGGCAAGTTCACCCTTGGTGAAGAGATCAGTTCTGCCATACAAGGAGGACTCAGGGGATGTGAATTTGTTGGTGCCTGCATCTTTGTATTCAACGGCAAACTGTCCTTTGATGAAAAGGAATTTGGTCACGAACCAGTTGGCGGTGAAGTTGTTGGTCCACTCTTTGTATTGCGCCCTGTCGAAATTCCCTACTGTAGACTCATACATGGGATTGAGCACCGTTGCGCCATTGTAGTTGGGGAGCTCTTTTGCATACTTGCCTGTGGCCTCATCATACATATTGAAATAAGGCTGCAGGCGTGAGTAATCGCTGAATTTCCCGTAGGGTGATTCTTCGGAATTCACCGCATCGAAATAGGTCTGGTTACGGAACTGCAGTTTGGTGGTCTGGTACTGGAGGGTGAGGCCTGCGCCTAATCTTCTCCGGTAGGAGTCTTTCATCACACCGTTCTGGTTATCGTATTTCAGATCCAGGCCTACGCGCATGCCCTGCGAGCCACCTTCGATGTATACATTGTGCTTGTGGTTGATCATGGTGCTGAGAGGTTGCGACAGCCAGTAAGTGTTCACACCCTTGAGCACTTCATTCTTCTTTTGCTGCATCTTCCACAGGTTCTCGATCAGGTTGGACTTATAACCGGGCTCGGTGGGAAGGATATAAGGCTCATAGATCTTTGCCGCGTATTCTGCATCCAGTTTTTCCTGCGCATTCATCATATTGTAACTGCTGAGATCGGGAGCGGTTACGGAATAATTACCATTGTAATTGACGCGGAACTCGCCGGGTTTCGGCAATACGGTCTCTATCACCACAACTCCGTTGGAAGCGCGGGACCCATACATAGCAGTGGCGGCCGCATCTTTGAGGATGGTGATATTGCTGATGCGGTTGATATCCATATCATAGATCTTTTCAACCGTCACTTCAAAACCATCCATGATGAAGATGGGCGTATTGGGATTGTTCTTCAGGGCAAACTGCGAGGCCGCTGAGCTACCCGACTGGATCTTGTCGAGGTCCTTCATGCCCGGGAAGCCGGACTGGCCGCGGATATAGAAC
>JAGIAP010000144.1:0-13234 GCA_017744805.1 Chitinophagaceae bacterium
TTTCTGTAGTGGACAACAAATTTGTGGTAGTACGGGGTTTGGGAGAACGATATAACCAGGCAGTTCTCAACGGACAACTGATGCCCAGCACAGAGATCAACCGGAAGAATTTCAGTTTCAATATGATCCCTTCCAGTATCATAGAACGTATCACCATCGTTAAAACGCTTACACCTGACCGTAGTGCGGAATTTGGCGGCGCCCTCGTAGATGTAAAAACAATCGATATCCCCACAAAGGATTTCTTCACCATTTCAGTAGGGGCAAACTACAATGACCAAACAACAGGCAAAGACTTTTACACCCTGCAACTGGAAGGGAAAGAATACCTGGGCCAGGTATCCAACCACCGGAAATTCCTGGGTAAAACAGACTGGAGATCCAATATGGATATGTCAAATGCCTGGACGGCACGTAAACAAACTGAAGGGGATCCTTCCAGTTTTCTGAGTAATAACTGGGGGATCAGCCGGTTCAAAGCAGCGCTGGCGCCAAATTTCCAGGCCAGTTATGGAAAGTTGATCAGGCAGTCGGACAATCAGCAATGGGGCATCACTGCCGCATTGGGATACCGCAATACACTCCAAAGCCAGGATATCAAAATGGGGAAGAACTATATCTCCTATGTAGACTCTGCTACGGGGAAATATATCGGGGGCAGAGGATATCAGTCTGATCTCATCACTAATCTGAACGGGTTACTGGGCATCGCTTACAAGAATGCGCACAACAGCCTTGCGTATCGTACCCTCTATATCCGTAATTATGAACAGAACCTTATCCTTACTGATAGTGCAGACCATAATAATTACGGCTCCAATTCATTTGGGTATAACGACAGGGCCAACCAGAATACGATCTGGCAACATCAGCTCACGGGGGAACATCTCCCGGGCAGGAAGGGCCTCAAAATAAACTGGATCGCTTCCTATACAGAATTGGATATCATCAAACCGGATAACCATTCCCTGGTATTCCCTGGTTCAAATATGCTAAGGACGGGCCCTCACTGGAACGATTTCAATGTGATGGGAACAGGCCTGAGCAGCCTCAGTGAAGGTGTGCTCCGCACCTGGTCCCGCGCCAAAGAAAAGAACCTGTATTGGGACCTCTCCGTTTCCATTCCCCTGAAATGGAAACTGGGAAACCTGGAATTGAACAATATCCTGAAAGCCGGATACAGCGGCTGGCATAAGGACAGGTTCTTTTATGTGCTGAATATGGCCACTAAACTGGAAAAGGGAAGCAACTTTCTGCAACCGCTCTCCGATAATTATACGCCCACTTTTGGCGTGAATAGCTTTGTGTCCCGGTTCGGAGATGCCTTCAGGAGCCCCAATGCACAACTGCATGCCGGTTACCTGATGTTCGATAATAAATTGGGGAAGAAATGGCGACTGATCTGGGGGCTGAGAGGAGAATATTTTGATCTGAATTCTCAACGCAATCTTCTTTTCGCGTTTCTTGAAAAACAGAATTTCGATGTCACCAACCTGAAGTCGCAGGAGCCCAATATGCGCTGGTTCCCTTCAGCCAATATTGTATACAGCCTCAACAAAACAATGAACCTCCGGGTGGCCTATTCCAAAAGCATTATCAGGCCAGACCTCCGCGAAATGTCTTATCTGAGTGAATATGATTTTGAACTGGGTGGCTCCTATGAAGTAGGCAACCTGCGCTCTACCGTGATCCATCATTATGATTTCCGGTATGAATGGTATCCCCTGAGCGGTAGTGTGCTCACGGCAAGTGTGTACTATAAGAAAATGGAATATCCCATGGAGATCTACAAAGAATTGAACAATGCCTATGTGCTTCGCAATAGTAAATATGCAAAGAACCGGGGGCTGGAAATGGAATTACGCCAATCATTGTCCCCTATCACCCGTGTACCGGTGCTTCGTAACCTTACCCTATATGCGAACATGACATGGCTCACTTCTAAGATGAGGCAAAAAAGCGACCCTACCGAAATAGTGAATATGCCCGATGGCAGCCGGAAAGTGATCCTCCTGGAAAGAGTGGCCGACAAAGAGATCAGTCGCCCGCAGGCCGGTGCCAGCAACTGGCTTATCAATGCCGGTCTTTATTACGATTCAAAGCTGATCTCCACCAGCCTGCTGTACAATTATATGAGCAGCCGCGCCTTTGTAGTGGCAGTGATGCCATTTGAATCCATCTTCGAGCGCCCGCCTGCATCCCTGGACGCACAGGTAGGCGTACATCTTTTCCAACATAAGATGAAACTCACCATGAACATCACCAACCTGCTGAATAAAGGCCTGCTCCAGTATATGCCCTCATACCTGGAATCACAAAAAGAAGATGCATCCGTTACCCCCGGTGACCTTAAATACCGGGATGGAAATGATATCTTCTTTCAGGGGAAACCCGGCAGGACCTATGGTTTCAGCATCAGTTACAATATCCGGTAAGAATTTAAAAACGCAATTATGAGATCGATCATTCATATTCTACCAGCACTCATTCTTCCATTATTGATCCTCTCCTGCCGAAAGGGGGAGCTCCAGGAAAAGCGATATTTCGGAAAGATCAGTATGACCATCAAGAACCTGCCCGGCGCCTCTACCGTTATGTTGTATTTCGATAATGAAAAACTGGACAGCTTACCAGCCGGCAGGAGCGGTTTACAATTTCCGCTACCCGCAGGCAAACAGGGTAAGCTGGCCTTATATGACGCAAGGCAGGGACAGTTCCTGGCCGATACACTCATCACCATTCCCCGCGATAGTATGCTGGAATTCAATTTTGCATATGGCCCGGAGATCGGTATACAAAAATTTGTTGGCAAGGAAGGCACCAGGGTGGATCCCGATTCCGTGTATATTCAATTCTTCAATAACCTCGACCCTAACCTTTATCCTAAAACAAAATACGGATTGCAAGTGGTGAGAATAGATCCTGAGACCGGGGAATTCAGTATCCTACCCACGAAAATGCAGAATATGGAATGGAAAAAACTGCATCCGGAGATAATGAAAGTAAAACTGTATAACGATAATGGATTCATTTATACGTATGCTGCTCAACTAACAGATCCCGATACAGGGGAAGTGATCACCCAGCCAGATGGATTTGAATACATCACAGGTTTTCCTTCGGGCGACTACTATTCAGGCAAGTTCATGATACTGACCCTGTATTTCAATGTGCCTAATAATAGTGTCGAGATTATCGGCACCGAGATATAGAGCTTGGTCCCTGCATACAAAAAGGCATCAGCAGATCTGTCCGCTGATGCCTTTTTGTATGCAAGCCTTAATTCTTTACAGCTTTTTTGATAGCGGGGATCATTGCCTGAATGATCAAACTGAACAGCACAACTCCCACTGCTCCAACCACATTCAGCCAGAGCCAGGAGAATTTATCCAGGTTATACACCCAGATCACCACGCCTTCCGTGATCACGGCCGCTGCAAACACGGCATGCCCCTTCACATGTTTCAGGTAGAATGCCACCAGGAAGATGCCGAGGATGGCCCCGTAGAACCAGGATCCCAGGATATTCACCGCCTCTATCAAACTGGTGCCGAGATTGTACGCAAACTGCGCCACCACAATGCAGAAGATACCCCAGAACAAAGTATAGTAACGGCTCCATTGATATTCCTTTTCAGGACTGAGCTCTTTTTTGGATAGTCGTTTATGGAAATCCACCATGGTGCAACTGGCCAGTGAGTTCAATGCCGCCGCCACACTGCCCCAGGCAGCGAGGAAGATAATGGCGATGATCAGGCCCACCAGCCCATCCGGGAAGAAATCACCCACAAAGCGCACGAACACATAATTGGTATCATTGCTATCGGCGCCCGGTACCGCCTTCTTGACAATGGCTTCCACTTTTTTGCGGGACTGATGCGTGGCTTTGTCTTGCGATTGTATCTTATCCCTCAATGCATTGATCGTTTGATCATCGTCGTTATTGAGGGCTTTCGCCAGCTCGATGGTAGTTTGTCTTTTATCTTCCTGCAATGCGTTGTATTCCGCTACAACGCCATTGTATTCCGACGCGTACTCCGTTTGCTTCACTCTTTCTTCCAGGGCCAGGTTGAAGAAGGCAGGCGCTTTGTAGAATTGATAGAAAGAGAATACCAGCACACCGATCAGCAGGATGAAGAATTGCAAAGGCACTTTCACCAGGCCGTTCATCAGTAATCCCAGTTTACTTTCTCCTTCCGTGCGCGCCGTGAGGTATCGTCCCACCTGGCTTTGATCTGTTCCAAAATAACTGAGTGCCAGGAAGAGACCACCGATGATGCCGCTCCAGATATTGAAGCGATCCTTCCAGTCGAAATTCCCTTCTTCCGTAACGCCGGTGGTGATCACGTTCAGTTTTCCTGATTTCCCTCCGATATGCAGGGCATCCGTGAAACTGACGCCTTCGGGCAACATTTTCACCGCCCAGATGGCCGCGAGGATCATGGCCACATAGATGATCACGAATTGTAATTGCTGCGTATACCCTACTGCCTTGGCGCCTCCGGTGGCCGTATAGATCATCAGTACACCACCCATTACCAGGTTGGTGATGGTGATATCCCATCCCATCATACTATGCAATACCAGCGAGGGCGCCAGGATACTGATGCCGGTAGACAAGCCGCGGGAAAGCATGAAGAGGGAACTGGTGAGCAATCTCGTTTTTACATCGAAGCGTTGCTCCAGGTATTCGTAAGCGGTGAAGATCTTGAGCCTTCTGAAAACGGGTACGAAGGCGAATGCCACAATCACCATGGCGATGGGCAGGCCGAAATAATACTGCACAAAGCGCATCCCGTCTGAATAGGCTTGGCCGGGTGCGGTAAGAAAGGTAACGGCACTGGCTTGTGTGCCCATGATACTGAGCAGCACCACCCACCAGGGCATCTGGCGGTCGCTGAGGAAATACCCTTCCAGGTTCTTCTTCGAGCTCCTGCCTTTGTAAACGCCATAAAGAATGATGCACACCAGTGTTGTCACCAACACCGTCCAGTCGAGCCCCGAAAAATTCATGCGAAATGTTTGGTAAAGAAATAGAACAACAGGATCTGCAGGCCCAGGAACCCGATCACCAACCAGTACCACCAGCTCCATTTGGGGAACAGGGGCACTTTCTCTTCTGCCTTGTTATCTTGTTTTATTTGCATCCGTTCAATTATCGTTTTCTCTTATTATCGTTTTCTTGAAAATGCCATCATCAGCATCAGGCCGAGGATCACTCCTATCGCCAGTCCCACACCCATTTTCTTGATCAGTTTGCCGATGATCAGTCCTACTATCATGGCAATCACAAAGTATATCCTTGTTTTGTCCGTTCCTGAAGCGGAATTGCTCATTTCTTATTATTCGTTTTATTGAGTGCGATGATATTGGCCATCAACCGGTAAGCGCCAGGCACACCCGCAGGAAGTTCACGGAAGAATACCAGTCCGGTATACACGAATTTCCCTTTACCATAATCCGCAATGATGAGGCTTCCTTTCTGCTCCCCTTCATTGGGGTCGGCCATGGACAGCGGGCTTTGGAAAGCCGCGTCTACACCTTCTGCAAAATAAATCCCCCGTTCCTGGATCCACCCTTCAAAATCCTTGGCGGTGATCTTGTTGGGATAGTTGAGCACAGGATGATTGGGCAGCAGGAAATTCACCTTTGCCGTTTCATCGGTTACGCGGTTGCGTGAGATAGTGAAAGGATAAGGACTGATCCCGCCACCTTTCAGTGCGCTCAGGTTATTATTGGTATTGTATTGAACGATGAGGTTGCCGCCATTCTTCACATACTCCATCAGCACCTCGTACTTTGTTTTGAGGAACTCGTGCACATTGTAAGCGCGAACCCCGGTAATGATGGCATCGAACTGGGTAAGATTGGCCGTGAACAGGTCCTTCTCTTTCAGGTTGGTGACCTCATATCCCATTTGCTCCAGCGCAAAAGCCACTTTATCCCCTGCTCCATCGATATAGCCGATCTTTTTGCCGGCCGTCTTCAGATCCAGGTTGAGGATCTTCGCATTGTCCTGGTAGAAATAATGGATGGGTGGGATATGATCGTAATTGATATTGACGAGGTGCAGCCAGGCGGGTTGTTCCGCTTTTCCATTTTTCAGGTCAACGAAGACCTGCGCATTGTCCTGCACGATATCCTTCATATTGGCATTGCTGATATTGAAGGCGTAGTTCTTGCTCAGGCCTTTTGCCACATTGAAGGAAGAATCCGTTTTGGATTCGCTGTTATTCTTGATGCGATTGGTGATGGTGGCTTTGTATTGGTTGAAATCCTTATTGGCAGTTAGTTTCACGTCCATCTCCGCAATTTGTTTCTGTTGCTGGCGGAACACGATGATATCCGGTCCGGTGGTCACCGTTGCAGGTGGCACGATCACCAGCGGGCGATAGAGCTCTCCTTTCACGGGGTCCGTGAATTTGTATTGGACCGGGCGCGTGTAAGAGAGGCTCAATCCTTCGAAGGTGACATTGAAAGTGACGGTGTACGCGGGCAGACTTTCCGGTCTGCCGATCAGGTTCTGGTCAGACACCACAAAGGAACCCGTGGTCATCTTCTTTTCCAGCCAGTAAGGTTGCGACACCGGCTTATTGGCGAATACGTACAAGGGCGTATTGATAGTAACGTTCTTGTTCAACTCCAGTTTCTGGTTCACGGTAGTATCCAGCATATCCACCTTGATACTGTTGAGGGTGATATCTTTACCGCTCCTGCTATTGACAACGATGTTCAGTTTTATCGAATCTCCCTGAACGGCAAACTCGCTGTTGGCGGTGGCTTCCAGCCAGAGGCCTGCAGAGCGGGCCATCAGTTCCTGTATTTCCTGCAGCTTCTGGTTCTTCCAATAGCTGTCAGACATCTTTGAGGTGTTCTGATATAAAGCCGACAAGAATTTGTTCATGGATTCCGGCCGTTCGAATGGCCAACCGGCTTCTTTCACCTGAAGGAAGATCTCAGTATTGGCTTTGATGGCGGCCTTATCTGTTTCAGAAGCATTATCAGCAAGCCTTCCCCAGCCAGTGTTCACGCCATCCATGATATCAGCCTTTGCAGGCTCTCCATCCGTAAAGGAAAAGAATTCGATACTGGCCCCTCTGGCTGCCGGAACACCGAAGCCCTGGCTCTTGTGCTGGCTGCGGCTTTCAGCGGAGATCTCTCCATAGCTTTTACCGAGTGCCGGGTTGTAGCCACCCACATCGAGCTTCAACTGATCATTACTGGTAGTATTGTTACCTCCGAAATTGAAAGTATTCCAGAGGATGCGCTTTGCCTGCCAGGGTTTTACGCCATAGGCGAATTGTTCAGGGAAACGGTTGGGGTCTGCTGCCGCCTTGAATGCTTCGTGAGCGATCACGGCCGAAGCCGAGTGATGGCCATGCCCTGCGCGACTGTCTGGCGGGAAACGGGTGATGATCACATCCGGTTGGAATTTGCGGATCACCCAAACGGCATCTGCCAGTACTTTTTCGCGGTCCCACATGCTGAGGGCTTCTTCGGTGCTTTTGCTGAAACCGAAATCATACGCGCGACTGAAGAACTGTTCTGCCCCATCGATCCTTCTGGCGGCCAGCAGCTCTTGCGTGCGGATCAATCCCAGCTCGATGCCCTGTTCATCGCCGATGAGGTTTTGCCCGCCATCTCCGCGGGTAAGCGAGAGATAACCGGTGCGGTACAATCTATCTTTAGCGAGATAAGCCAGCAGCCTGGTATTCTCATCATCCGGGTGAGCGGCGATATAGAGCACGGAACCGAGCACATCCAGTTTCTTGAATTGCTGCTGAAGATCTGCGGAAGAGTAAGAGGCAGGTGTTTGCGCACCGGCATTGAATGCCTGCGAGCACACCATCAAACAGAGGATCAGCCGAAGGGGTCTAATTGATCTCATTCAGAATCGGTTTTTAAGGAATGTAAATTCCGGGGCCAAAGATAAAGGCGTACTGTTTATTGTGCCACCATAAATACAGCATTGGCAAGCAACAGTTTTCCATTTTCCCAGAAACTGCGGAAAACGGGATTGTCTGCCAGGTAGATCACGGCTCCCCGGCCCTGGTCCTGCACACCAAAGAGCAGGCCGTCTTTCAGTCTGTCCTTGAGTTTGGAGCCAACGAACCCGGATACCTGTGCGCTCTTTTTGAGCACGCCAACGTTCCAGCCCATTCCTTCCTTAAAGAAATCATAAATATTATCGTCCTGCTTGAGCGTGTAATATGTGGAGTCGTATCCAAAGCCCAGCGGATGCGAGTTGTCCATTTCCACCCTGAAGATGGAACCGGGGTTGAAATTGGGAAGATAATCGCGCTCGCGGTTCTCGTATTTGCGAAGCATGGAATATTCATCTTTCCTATCTTCTTTTTTATCGTCTTCTTTTTTATCGCCGTCTTTCAGTTTGATGCCCCAATCGTTCTTGGCTAGTGCGGCCACGGCGCTTTCCAGCGCTATCAGCCTGCCGCCGCTGCTCACCCATTCTTTCAGCATATCGTGTGTGGCTTTGTCGAAGTTGCGATAGGCGCCATCAGGCATGATGAGTACATTGGTCTCCTTCAGTACGTCTTTATCGAGGTCTTTTACCCAAACCACATTCACGGGATAATCGATCACCTGGTCGAAGTAATGCCAGATCTCCCCATAGCCCAGTGAGGAGATGCCATCACCGGCCAGCAGGGTCACTTTGGGAGCTTTCAGCATACGGACACGATCCGAGCCCAGGTCGAAGCCCTTGTCCACAAATCCGGATCCGATGGGGAAATAGATCTGGCCTGATTTACGGGACGCGTCTTCCAGGATCTCGGCC
The DNA here is from genome assembly GCA_017744805.1 of Chitinophagaceae bacterium. GTDB lineage: Bacteria > Bacteroidota > Bacteroidia > Chitinophagales > Chitinophagaceae > Pseudobacter. The sequence goes on from JAGIAP010000144.1 coordinate 8,795, forward strand.
AGCCTGGATTCAGGGATATTATTGCTGGTTCGTGTAACGATGAGCGTTCCTTTTTCGAACTGCTCGCCGGATGCCACAAAAGGTTGTTCGGCATAGCGCACTTTCACTTTATGCTTCAGCAGTTCAGACAGGAAGCGAACGCTGTTGAGCCCGGACCATTTGATGGCAAAGGCCACAACCGGCGTGGTGAGCGGGCGTGCGAAGCGGACAGGTGGCGTTTCATACGATACATTGGTAACATAAGCGCCCAGCCCATAGGTTTTGATCCCATACACAAAGGGCAGGCTCCAGGCGGTGATATCATAAGTGGCAGAATCGGAAAGTCTGGATGTTCTTTCGAACAATACCTTGATGAGGTTGGCATTGTTCTGGTTCATATTGATCACCATATCGCCGGCCTGTGCTTTCACCGTTTCGTTCTTGTTGGTGAAATAATTGAGACCGGTGAAGCTGCCGTTGTACACCCATGCGTACTGAATATTGTTCTTTTCGAGCAATTCTTTCAGTCGCTGCAACCTGTCGGTATCATCTCCTTTCAGCAGCCAGGCTTTGAACTCGCCGGGCGGATTGGTACGGGCATTGGTATAATATTTCCTGAATTCCTGCACCAGTTTGGAAGCGTGGTCGGCACTGGCTTCAATAGTGCTCATGCCGGTGGTGTAGTGATGATAGAGCCTGTCCCACAGCGTGAGGGTATCTCCATCTTCATTGATCACGGCAGCGCCGCCACGGCTATGGCCGCCCTGTTCATAGGTCATGCCGATGGCTCCTTTATAAATAGGATAGGTATCACCGTAACTGGGATAGAAGAGGTCGAATCTTTCTTTGGTGAAGAAGAGCCATCCGTTCTGATCGAAGTAGCGGGCATTGTTACGCCCGATGAGGATCTGGAACTCGCGTTGCCAGGGCGTGATCACTTCATGGAAGGGCTCGGCCGCGGGTGCGAAATAATAAGGCTCGTTATAGCCCTGCTCATGGAAATCCACATGCACCTGCGGCAGCCACTGGTTGTAGGCGGCCATGCGCTGCTGGCTTTCCACCTGCGTTTGCCAGGCCCAGTCGCGGTTCAGATCGAAATAATAGTGGTTGGGCCTTCCGCCGGGCCAGGGCTCGATATGTTCGCGGGTGAAGGGCTCCGGGTTGGGCGATTTCCCTACTACACTGTTGAACCAGTTCACGTACCGGTCGCGACCATCTGGGTTCATACAGGGATCTATCACCACCACTGTATTTTTGAGGTATTCTTTCGTTTTGTTGTTGGCAGGGTTCACCAGCTCGTAAAGGGTGAGCATGGCGGCCTCGGAGGAAGAGGTCTCGTTGCCGTGCACATTGTAGCTCAGCCAAACGATCACCGGTGCATTCTCATTGGGAGCGGATTTATCATCGGAGGAAGCGCCTGCCAGCTTGAGGTTATTGAGGCGGATCTGTTCCAGTTTTCCACTATTTTCCGGAGAAGCCACAAAAACCAGGAGCAGTGGCCTGCCTTCATTGGTAGTACCGTACTGCTGCACTTTCACCATATTGGGTGCGGCAGTGGACAGGTATTTGCAATAATTGACAACATTGAAATGAGGGGTATAACGGCTTCCCGTTTTGTAACCCAGGAACTGTTCAGGGGATTGTACCTGTGCAAAAAGCAGGGTTGTTACCAGCATAAGCAGCCAGGTGGTGTAGATCTTCTTCATATTGAAAAGAGTATGATCCGTGAAAATAGAAATAACTTGCTAAAAAAGAACATCCCCGCTCATGGCGGGGATATTCTTTTTCTCATGTGTTCGTAATTCACATATGTCTAACCAGGAATTACTTGTGTGTAATGAAAGTAACAAAAGAAAATCAAATTACCATGATAACCCGCTTCAATTGAGCGTTTTCTTTATAATTTAGAGGGACGAAAGAAAATGTATAAGTGTTTACATATACTCAAATAATGGAATAATATGAAACGGCATTTAACCCCTATCCTGAGCATTATTTTTTTATTGGCAGCCTGCTCCGGCAACCGGAAAACCGGTAGCGCCGGCATCGATCCTTATAAATATTCGATACAGAAGAACATCAACTGCCGCAACGGCGCGGTGGTGAGTGCGCACCCGCTCGCCAGCGAAACGGGCGTTTCCATTCTCCGCAAGGGAGGCAACGCCGTGGATGCCGCCATCGCTACCCAATTGGCGCTGGCCGTAGTGTATCCCAATGCCGGCAACCTGGGCGGCGGTGGTTTCCTGGTAGGCCATCTGGCCGATGGGAAGAATATCGCGATCGATTACCGGGAGAAAGCGCCTTCCAAAGCCCATCGCGATATGTACCTCGATGCCGAGGGAAATGCCAATACCAAACTCAGCCAGGACGGCCATCTTTCTTCCGGAGTGCCCGGCACTGTGGCCGGATTGTTCAGCTCCGCCAAATACGGTAAGCTGCCATTCAAAGACCTGATACAACCCGCCATCGAGCTGGCAGAGCGCGGATTCGTGATCACGGAAGAAGAGGCGCAAAGCCTCAACCGCAACAGGGAATCTTTCGTGAAACTGAATTCCGTACAACCCGTATTTGTGAAAGCCCAGCCCTGGAGAGCAGGCGACACGCTGATCCAGACCGATCTTGCCAATACGCTCAAGCGTATCCGTGATAACGGACAGAAAGGTTTCTATGAAGGCGAGACCGCCAAACTGATAGTAGAAGAAATGCAACGTGGCAACGGCATCATCAGCTATGACGACCTGAAGAATTATGAAGCGAAGGAAAGGGAGATCGTGAGCTTTCCCTACAAAGGATACACCATCCTCACCATGCCTCTGCCCGCCAGCGGTGGCGTGCTGCTGCCGCAGATGATGAAGATGATAGAAACGAGAAATGTAAAAGCGATGGGCTTTCAGACCACGGCTTCCGTTCAACTGATGACGGAGATCGAGCGCAGAGCCTATGCGGATCGCGCCAAATATCTCGGGGATGCTGATTTCTACAAAGTTCCTGTGAAATACCTCACCAGTGAGGCATATGTAAAGGCCCGTATGCAGGACTATGATCCCTCCAAAGCAGGCAACAGCACGGCTATCCAGGCCGGTATCGTTCCTGAAAGCGAAGAGACCACCCACCTGAGTGTATACGATAAAGAAGGCAACGCCATTGCCGTTACCACTACGCTCAACAATAGTTATGGGAGTCGCACAATTGTGGGCGGAGCCGGTTTCATCCTCAACGACGAGATGGATGACTTCAGTGTAAAGCCCGGCGTTCCGAACATGTATGGCGCTGTGGGCGCTGATGCCAATGCCATCGTCCCCGGCAAGCGGATGCTGAGCTCCATGACACCCACCATTGTACTGAAAGATCAAAAGCCCTATATCATTGCAGGCACGCCCGGCGGCACTACCATCACCACTTCTGTTTTTCAGACCCTCATCAATTTACTGGAATTCGATATGAGTGTGAGCGATGCCGTGAACAAACCTAAATTCCATCACCAATGGCTACCCGATGAGATCTTTGTAGAGCGCAATTTTCCACAGTCTGTGAGGGATGAACTGGAGAAGATGGGATACAAGATCCGGCAGAGGGGTAATATCGGAAGAACAGAAGTGATCAGGGTGAATGCGGATGGAAGAATTGAGGCGGTGGCGGATGATAGAGGGGAAGATCATGCGGCGGGGTTCTAACTTGTAAACATGTATAACTTTATTTTTTGGTTCTTCTATTGTTATTTTAAATGGAAGAAAGGATTTGAATCAATTTCAACTGCTGCAGCAATCGTGGGCCTGGCAATGGTATTACATGTACTATTTCTTTACACGTTAATACGTTTTCTAACTGGCTTTTCAATTGGTACGATTGGAGACGCCTTAGGTTACGGTCAACGAAAATTTATATTGTTACCATTTGTATTGCTTTTCCAATATTTGGTTTACTTATTATATTATAAGAAACGGGGAGTATTTATTCTTGAAATGAATAAAGGAAAGAAATTTTCAGACCTAAAGAATACTCTTGCAGCAGGTTGCTTAATTGTAATACCACTTATAGGAATAATTGTTTTTACAAAACTTGCTAATTAAAGAGGATTATGATACCCATTCTAAAAGCAGTTGTCTTTCTACTTATGATTAATGCTGGTTTGACAGGAAACTACCATAGACATATACAAATATGTACAGGCGTCTTTGCGCTAGATAGAGAATGGCAACTCGATTTAAGAACGGATGGGACCTTCACTTACCATATCAAAACCACAAACACAAAATCAATAAAGAGAAAGACTATCGTTACATATTCTGGCACCTGGCAATCCAACAATGATACACTAACATTATTGGAGAATAAGAAGGAAAAGGAGCTCTACTTCCGCAGAGAAAAAGATAGATTTATTCCTTTAAATGAAAAACCAGACACTCTGAACAACTTCGTAATATTTCTTGACTATTTAGAAAATGCCGAACTAAAAAACGA
>JAGIAP010000144.1:13244-13450 GCA_017744805.1 Chitinophagaceae bacterium
ATAAGAAATAATTAGCTATGAAGGCTCTTTTTGTATTTGGATTAGTGTTTTTTTTTGGCTCAATTATTCTAATCATAGCTAATTACGAAAAATATGATGTTGAACGATACGGGCAGGTAGTTAAGATGAGGATAGAAAAACTACCCAACTATAGTATTGGTACAAAGGTTCCATACTTTGTAACCTATAGCTATAATGGAGTAAGG
>JAGIAP010000145.1:0-211 GCA_017744805.1 Chitinophagaceae bacterium
GATAAAGTCTGCGCTTCCGCAAAGAATGATCCGCTGCTCTTTTTTGCCAATGTTTCTGGTTAGTTGTACCGATGTATTAAAAGTGTCCCGCATCATATCGCCGGCCGATGGATTGAAATCCGGCAATGTGGAATCGATGATCAATTCACCCGCTTTCAGCCATGTTCCCGGGGAGCCGGCATAGAACAGGGGTTTGCTATCGAACGGGGTG
>JAGIAP010000145.1:221-4520 GCA_017744805.1 Chitinophagaceae bacterium
ATTTAGTACCTTCCAGTAAGAAAGAGAGTTTTTCAACATTTGGCGATGCACGGCATATCACTTTCTCCGGAGTTTCATCATAAGAGGGTTGTACCAGTTGCCCGGGCATCAATTGTACGCCCAGTTGTTGCAGCAGTGGGTTGAGCACTGATTGTTTGCCTGGCTTGCCGAGGATCATCATGTTGCCGCCTGCGTCTACATAGCTTTTTATCTTTGTTTGTACTCCGGTGCTCAGGTCCGTGATCGGATCGGCCACTACCAGCGTTGCCATATCGGCCGGAATTTCCTGCGTGTTCAGGTTCAGGGTATCTATATCAAAACCCATATTGGCCAGGGATGTTCTGATGCTTTTATCTGTTTGTTGATTATACCCCCGGTCTCCCAACTTTCTGATATCACGTTCCAGTTCACCGGTAAGGAAGTAAATTTTTGAGATCTTATCCGGCTCCAGCAATCGCTTGAATATGGAAGCCATCAAAAGCTGGTCGGGCCAGCACAGGGGATCATTCAATGTACGGGCTACTTCTGTTCGTCCATTATATTTTAGCAACATCACCATCCGGTTACCTTCCTTTTTCAGGTCCACTATTTTTCTCATCTCCTCCGGCGTTTTGAATTGACTGATATCCCAATCTTTTCGCTCTGCCACTTTATACGCGATCTGTTGAATAGTTTTACCAGGAAACTTATCATACCAGGCGCTGTCTGCAGTTTGCGGATCTATATCATAGAAATATTCATACCTGAATTTAATATCAGGTTTAAAGCGCAGGTATGGGTCCCAGAACTTTGACAGATAATTCGGGTTGCGCAGTTCCGGCATTCCAAAAGCGATTACAGATGATTGGCTCAACAGATTTACGTACAGTGTTACTTCCAAACTGCTGTCACCAATTGTTGTGAGCATCTTTTGCAGTTCAGGAGGAATCGTATTGACTTTGGCTGCTGTTGTGTCCCAGTACTTCGTCAGTACCGGTCTGGAGGTCAGATACCCCGTCAGCAACGCAACAACCATAACAAGTGCATAACGGCCTGTTTTAATAAACCATGGTCTGGATTCCCTACCCGATTGCAGTTTGATAATGGTGAAGCTCACAAAAATGCATGCAATCAAAAGGAAATAATAAATATCCCTGCTGATCACTAAGCCGAAGATCATTGTCTCTGTGCGGTTTTGCAGCGACAAGAACCAGGTAATGTCTCGGATAAAGTCATATTGCTGCCAGAGCAATCCGATCCTGTCCAGCAAAAAAATGATCAGAAACGTGCTTATTGCGGAGATCACGGGATGTATTGAAACTGCAGACATGAACAGTCCGATGGCTGAATAGGTACATGACAACAGGTAGAATCCGATCAGGCCTGATATGAACATGCCATAATCTTCCTTATGAATATCCACCACACCCATTATCATCACAATGCCAACGATGGCCACCAGCATCAGCAGATATAACATGATCCCCAGGTATTTTCCCAGCACTATCTGCCGCAGACCTGTAGGGGATGAATACAGCAACCTGATGGTACCTGTATTTTTTTCGCGGCTGATCAACCCCATGGTAAGCAAGGGTATAAAGAGGTACAGGTATGATACGGCGGTTTTATATAATCCACCAAACAGCTTGCCGGTCAGTGTAACTGGCAACCAGTTCCAATTTGGGCTACTGTTCTTTAGCATTATCTCCTGTACATTCGCCATATCATGCAGCCGGAAAAAATAATCTACTGCAATCAGCATCCAGAATGCCAGCAAAACAAGCCAGGCTATGGGCGAGTAAAAAAGGTAACGCAATTCATTTTTAGCAATTCTGATGATTAATCTCATCTGCTCAGTATTTTTATTTGATACAGTTATTTTATGTATAAGGTGTTTATCTTCTCTTTCGTCTTACAAGTATTATGATCCCCAATAAGATCAGCAGCGATGGAATGATCCATATATAGAGCAGCCTTTCCAGTTTTACCCAGGATGGTGTCATTTTGAGCCAGTTGTCTTCAGGGAATGGGAACAAGGTGTACGCCGGATAACGGTTGTAATTCAGCCAGCTGAATATGGCACGTACATGGGGTTGCATGAAACTTGTTCTTATTCTTAAAGCGCTCATAAAATCAGCATCACCGGTAATCACTATGCGCTGTTCTTTTCCATTTTTTTGTCTGGTTAATTGCAAGGATGTGTTATAGGAATTGTCTCTCTGGTCTCCTTCCAGTACATTGAATACAGGCGGTACCGAGTCCAGCACCAGCTTTCCCATCTTTTGCCAGCTTGTTCGGGGTATTGTAGCGAATAACGGGGCTGCCTTGAAGCCACTGTCTATGTTATGGGAGAGCCCGGTTACACCATGCAGTTGTAATGAGGCAAACGTATCGGACTGAAGTCTGTTGTTGTTGTATTTCATCGCCCGCCGTACTGAAGCAAGATTGAGTTCATCTCCCAGATAGCACACATAGGGTGTTTCATAATTAGGAACAACATCGGGTGTTTCATGGAAAGAAGGGTGTACCAACTGACCAGCCATCATGTTCACGCCTAATTTCTGTAGCAGAGGGTTCAGCACATATTGTTTACCCGGCTCACCTGTTATGAACATATTTCCGCCGTCATCGATGTATCTGTTCAGTTTGTTCATCACTTCAGCGCTTAATTCCCTTTTGGGATCAGCCAGTAGCAACGTAGTGATATCTGGTGGTATATTCTGTGTAGCCAGATTCAGGATTTCCAGATCAAAGCCTAATGGGTATAAGCTCACCAGCCAGCCATATTCACGCTCGCCTGATTTGTTTACAGCACGTTCCAGCTCACCTGTAATAAATCCGATACGGGGCATTTTTTCACCGGCAAGGCGTCTGAAGACTGCGTTAAATGCAGGCTCAGTGGAAGTATTGAGGTCTTCATATATGGACTTTCCGGTTTCGGTAGGAAAGTAATCGATAAAAACAGAATTGCCTTTCCAGGTAATCTGGGTGCTTCTTGCATAGCCTAGTTTTGCCGGATCAACTATTTTTCCGATCTCATCCGGACCTAAAAACATCGATGAATCAAGTTTCATGGTCCTGGCTACCAGGCCTGCAATTTGTTTCAGTGATTTTCCCGGGAAGGTCCGGTACTGCGTGCTATCGCCCGGAGGCACTGCATAATAACAAACCTGTTTGAATTGAATATCTGGCTTAAACCTGCGGTAAGGTTCCCACATAGTTAAGTAGTTGTTGATGTTTGCCGGGAGGCCAATAAATGCGTTCGGATCCTGCGAAACTGGTGTCAACAGATTGGTATAGAGCGTAACTTCCATGGGTGCCCCATCCAATAGTTTCAGGTTCTGTTGTGTTTTGGGATGCAGGGTGTTGGTTTTTCCTGCAGTTACATCCAGGTATCCTGTGAAATTCTGCCGGGATGAAATGTAACCAACTGTAAGCCCCAGAGTTATTACAGCAAGGTATCTCAGTGATCTCAGATACCAATGTGATTGTTGTACTTTGTCTTTTAACACAAACAAGGCAAATGAAACAAACATCCCTATGATCACTATGAAATAGATGATGTCTTTGGTAATGATGAGGCCCTTCAGCATTCTTCCTGTGCGACTTTTCAGACTGAGAAACCAGGTAAGATCCCTTACAAAATCATACTGCTGCCATAGGGTATTTATACTATTCAAAATAATAAGGATAGAAAAACTGATCACTGCGGCCACTATGGGATACCGGGTAAGGCTGGAGGCGAAAAAGCCAATGGCAGCATAGGCTGAAAGCAGGAGGAAAACTCCCAGGCTTGCCGATAATAACAACCAGTAATCAACAGACTTTATGTCGAAAGCCGCGGTTATCATAAATGCCCACAGAATAATTACAAAAAGCAGATTGAAAACAGTTATTCCCAGGAATTTGCCTGCAACCAACTGGCGAATGCGCAATGGCGATGAGTACAACAATCTATGCGTGCCTGAATTGAATTCCCGGCTTACAGCGTTCATCGTAAGCAGTGGGATGAACAGGTAGAGATATTTCAGCAGTTCTGAAAGCAGGCTTTGGTTGGGATTTGTTATCATCGATAACGTGAAAGATGCCGGGCTGAATAAGGGAAGAGTAGGGTTCTCCAGCCCTGCGCGGTACAATCGCGGACCCAATAAAGCCAAAGGCGCTGTGTAGAAAAGCGCACACATCCACCAGAATACAATCAGTGTAAACCAGGCCACCGGCGTATAGAAGAGATTTCTTAATTCATTCTTTGCTATGGTAAGTATCCGTTTCATTCTTTGATCAGTTATTAATGTTGAAGCAACTCATATTATCCTCCTG
>JAGIAP010000145.1:4530-13369 GCA_017744805.1 Chitinophagaceae bacterium
CTGTATTCGACAATTGTTTGAATACTTCGTCCAAAACGCCTTTTTCAAGATTGATTTCTTTCATGCGCCATCCACCCGCAACACTGGCAGCCACTAGCCTGTCGGTGATCTCATCTTCGTTGCCTTCAAAGAAGATCCTGGCCTGTTTGTCTGAGAGGAAATTCACTTCGGTGACACCTGTAACTTTGAGAATGTCGGCGGCTGCCGGCGGATTATCCATTCGCATCAGCACAGCGTTTGATTGTGCATAGTTGTTGAATGCATCCATGGAATCGGAAAAAACAATTCTGCCACCTTCAATCATGATCACCTCCCTGCAAAGCAGGTTCACTTCCGATAACACATGCGATGAAAAGAGCACCGTATGTTCTTCTGCAATTTCCCTGATGAGTTTTCTGGCTTCTATCATCTGGTTGGGATCGAGGCCATTGGTAGGTTCATCCATTACAACCAGTTTTGGTTTGTGAAGAATAGCCTGTGCAATTCCTACGCGCTGGCGGTATCCTCCTGAAAGGTTGTTGATAAGCCGCGAGCTGAAATGAGCAATACCACAACGTTCTTTTACTTCTGCTACGGCAGATTTTATTATTGACTTATCCATCAGTCTTAACTCCGCGCAATACATCAGGTATTCATCGATAGTAAGATCGGTGTACAAGGGAGGAGTCTGAGGCAGAAAGCCAATCTGCTTCTTTGCTTCCATCGGATGTTTTTTCAGATCGATATCGTTGATGAAAACATTTCCTTCAGTCTGGTTCAATGTGCCGCAGATGATATTCATGGTAGTGCTCTTGCCTGCGCCATTGGAGCCCAGCAATCCGATTATACCCGCTTCTGCAATTTCGATATTGATATCACGGATGGCCCAGCTGCTGCTGTATTTGTGCGACAGGTTTTCGGTTTTAAGTATCATGTTGCTTGTAATAAATATTGAATAATACAATCCTGATCCGATGGGCATTGCCCATCAGTCATGAATAAATGAAAACTGTTGTTGAAAAAAATATCGTGGGTCAGCTACTGCTTGTCCGTATTACTTCATTGCATTGAATATTGTAAAAAGATGCTGACCTGTTATGCTGAGAAAATTTATTGTCTTCTGGCAGCATTTTGTAAATGATCTCTGTATTGTATATAGCCTCCAACCCGCTTTTGGTATTACCTATACCGAAACAAAAAATGTTCACCCCAAAAAATAATGCAAACACACCAACGGCATTCAACTGTTCTTTAAAGAAACGCTGCGCTCTGGTGAGATGTACTCTAACGGTATTGTGAGAGATATTGAGTTTGTGGGCAATTTCATCTCTGCTCATGCCTGCTTCGCGGCTAAGCCAGAATACTTTTTGCTGCATTTGCGGAAGGCGGGTGAAAATATCTTTCAACTGGTGCCGTTGTTCTTTGCCGACCAGCCGGTGTTCTGCAGTAAGACAATCCTGATCTCTGCCGGTGTTGAATTCATGCAGGAGCTTTCTTTTTCTGCTTTCTTTCTTCTGATGTTTGTAGGCAGCGTGTACAGCTACCCGGTAAAGCCATCCACCGGGGTTTTCGTCAGTGATCGTTTCCCGGTTAGTCCACAATTTCAGAAATGTATCCTGCAAAATATCGGCAGCGCTATGCCTGCATCTGGTGATAGCCACTATATCGGCGAACAGGTATGGAGCATAGGTTACAATCAGGTGATTGAACACTCGCTCATCGCCATGAGTATCTGATTGTAGTGGAAAATACGGGGAGATCATTTTCAACCTTTTATTGTACAGTTAGGATTTGTGCGGGTATCAGTCAGCGATGCGGAAACCAATATCCTTTAACATCTTCTGCACCAACCTGAATTTTTTTATGATCAGGGGATATGCGCCAAAGTCTGTTTCAAAGTTCACTGAGGGATTGTTGTTATAAAAAAACACAGCCTCGATATATGACAGAAAATCGTTCTCCTGCGTGGTAGTCATGCCCTGAGCCAACCCTGATACATAACGGACAGGCAGAAAGCTGAAGTCTTCCAGTTTGCCGTTCCCATCAGGGGATAAGTCTGAGAGTGGATGTGCATACATATTGGGATATGAAGTAGTGCTGGCCGTAATCTTGTCGAATTCGGTTACCAGTCCCTTATCATAGTTGGGCCTTAGCATCTTATAGGCAATTATTCCCAGTACATCTGCTATATAATCTCTTTGAGCAGAATCAGACATTATCGCGGGGTTTACATTGCTTAGCATAAGTGAATTAAATCCCGGAAAGGGTTTGTTATTTCTGCCAACCATCAACCCTTGAAACGCCCTCTGTCTCGAGCTGCTTACAATAAACAGGCTGGGTACAGGATATACATTGGTCAGTTGAGGCAACAGCTTATCTTGCAGCAAGGGTAACATAGGTAAAACCAATTTCTTGTCGGGCAGTGGTACCCATGAAATTGGAGCTCCTATACCTGCAGGAGAATAGGTTAAAGCCAGCCTTTGATAAGTGTATTGGGGTATTCCGGCACTATCTCCCACCTTTATTTTTGCAATGGTATCATTGTAATAAATCGGTACGCCTGTAGTCTGATAAAACTGGTATATGGCATGATCTACGGGATCGGAGGGATTATCTTTTACTGTAAGATCATATTCTTCACTGCGTGGTTGAAATGCTGCTTCTTTATTACAGGCAACCATACCTGTTGTCAGCACCAGTAAAAAGTAAAATCCATGTAAGTTTTTAGGTACCTGCATAATGCGCTCTTTCGGGTTTACAATTCAGTTTTCTTTTCTTATTGTCTCGTTTAATGCATCAGGTTGCGTGCAGGCCTGGCAGCGTTTGAAATTACTCCCCGGCCGAAATCAATTTCACTGCGGGGTACGGGCAATACATACGCTGCCGGCTCTTCTGCATAGGGCCGCAGTTCATAATAGCCCTCTTCATAACGTCCCGAAATGTCCCAGGCATAAGAGATATGCCGGATAATCCTGCCAAATGGATATTTGCTGTTCACAGCATAACGTCTCAGATCAAACCAGCGATGATATTCAAAACAGAGTTCCCTGCGGCGTTCATTTCTTATGAATTCAACCAATGGCGCTCCGCTTAGATGGATAACAGTAAGATCTGCTGGTTTGAACCGGTTCTTACGCAGTTCCTGCAGTGTAGCAATAGCTTCTTCATTACGGTCCAGTATGGCCAGTGCTTCTGCTTTATTCAGGTATATTTCCGGCAGGCGAATGGTAGACAGATCAGTTACAACATTGCTGCTATTTTTTTCACCCGACTTTCTGGCCAGAAAATCTCCATTGTCCGTTATTTTGAAGAATGCCGACAGCCGAAGATCTTTATTGGAAAAGATGCTCTTCAAATCATCTGAAGCCCGATAATTAATCCAAACACCGGTTTCAACGGTAAAAACATCCTGCATCATATAGCACATATTGGAGGTTGGCGTGGCTTCCGATGGAATTGAGTAAATCACTTCCGGGGATGTCGATGAATTAAATGGAGCTGCTGGTGTCCATGCATTCATGTCTTTAAGTTTGTATCTTTTTTCGATTACTTTATTGGCATACAGGACAGCGTTTGCATAATCTTCCCGGTACAGATACAATCTGCTCAGGAGCGCCTGAGCCGTAGCCTGATTAGCTCTTATTGCAGATGCTTCATTAAAACCATTCAGCTCTTTTTCGGCATCCAGCAGATCAGTTTCCATTTGCTTAAATACCTGTTGAACACTTGCTCTTGATAATGGAGCAGACTCTACTTCGGGAGTAAGTTTCAAAGGAACCCCAAAATCAGTTTCAGCCGTAGCGCTATTGTAGGGTTGGCCGTACATACTTACCAGCAAAAAATAATAATAGGCTCTTAAGAAATGGGATTCCCCGGAAATACGCCGGAGCCTGTCGGCAGGAGCATTCTTTTCCCGCAAAAGAGGGATATTCAACAACACCGTATTGAGTGCGGCAATATTTTGGTATAACAGACGGTAATCGACAGCATAAAGGCTGTTCTGACCGACAAAGCTTTGCTGCTCCGGATTTTGCTGCCAGAAATGTATGCCAAACAGCAGAAACTTTTCCCCTCCCTGGGGATGATATTCTGCATCATCATCCATGAATGCATTATTAACCCAGTAGGCGTCTTTTACGTATCCATCCCCCACCAGCACTTCCTCCAGATCATCCACTGTTTGAAGAAATGTTTTGTTTTGAGAGTACGCTGCCAGAAATTTTTTGCAGGATGTGCCCGCAAAAAGAAATGCAGCAATGATAACAGCAACAAAAGTTTTCATACCTGAAAGATTATTAGAAACTCACATTAATGGAAAATGAATACACAGGCCGGATACCCAGATTGATATTGGGACTGGTACCAGATTGTGTGGGATCCTGTCCACGCAGATCTTTACTGGCCCAGGTGAATAAGTTAGACCCGGATAAACTGAGCATGGCGGCTTTGAGGTGCATCAGCCTGCATAGTTCAGGTGTGCAGGTGTATCTCAGACTGGCCGACTGCAGTTTGATGTAATCTCCGCTTACCACCCGTATATCTGCATTGTCATACATCTGATAATAATTGGAGGCAAATTGAGGACCTGTGAATACGGGGAAAACAGGAGTTCCGTCAAGGTTATTCAGTCCGGAATATAGCCCTGGTACGTTGGTTCTCAGCTCATCACCCGGATAACGCCAGCGATCCACAAATTCTTTACGGAGATTGGATTGGGAAGTGGGCTGATAACTGCCATAGTTACCCGAAGCAATCTGCAGCAGCCTTATTTTGTTTCCAATGCTATAGGTGAAATTCACATCGAACGACCAGCTACCGAATGCTATATAATTCGAAATGCCTCCCTGCAGCACAGGCTCCCGCTTGCCGGCTTCTACCATCACGATGTCCACTATTTCTCCGAGGGTCATATTTCTGTATTTTGCTTCCAGTTCATCTGCGTTTTCGAGCTCGGCACCGTAAAAAACAGGTTGACCTTTTCTGTTAAGCCCTTTAAACCTGTAAGCATAAAAAGTATTGACAGTTTTGCCGTTTATAGGTACCAGGCCCTGCAAATAATCTTTATACTCATATGCGCCTGTGGTTCCATTTCCCACTATAGGTGCTTTGTTGCTGATAGCTTTATCGATCAGCTTGTTGAAGATCTGACCAAGCTGGGGATCCAAACGCCAGATGAATCTCTTATTATTGCTTCCAAGGGTTTGATTGATGGGTGTAAAGTTGAATTGCAGTTCAATTCCTTTGTTTTCAATGTCCCCTCCGTTTATCACAAAACTGGTGAGTCCGTTTACCATAGAAACATCTTTTTCTATGAAAGCGTTGGTAGTTTTTTTATAGAAAACCCCAATTGAGCCAATGAGTTTTGTTTTAAAAAGTGTGAATTCCAATGTAGCATTATACGCATCTGTTTTCTCCCATTTAAGGTTGGGATTGGGATAGTTTGAAATGGTGGAAATAAATGTTTGATAAAGGGTATTGAATGGTTTTTTTTCAATGATAGTATAGGGCGTCTGTCCCTGCAACATATTGCCCTGAGTACCATATGAAACACGCAATGCCGCCTGATCTACCCATTTTAATCCCGTAAGATCCCTGTCTATATTCCATCTTGCTGAAAGCCCCCAGGTTGGCAGGAACCGTTCATTGCTGCGGCTGCCAAATGCATTTGAAAAATCGCTGCGTAAATTGGCGCTCAGCACATAGCGGTCATTGTAACTATAACTGGTTGTGAGGTAGGAAGAAACGAGATTGGTAAGGCCTTCTGTAATGGCAGGGCGGTGAGTGGCCATATATTCGGCAAGGCGGGGGTAATCAAGTGCATTGAAAGTTGCAAACGTATACCCTCTTTCAGGATAATATCCTGCATCGGATTGCATAAAACTGCTGTTTTTCACAGAAGACAACTCACTTCCAAATGTTGCATTGATCAGGTGTTTTTTCGCCGCATCAACAAACCGGCTGTAATTTGCCTGTCCACGTATCAGGTAATTACTTATTCGATCAGTCTGCCTGTAAAGTAAACCTCCAAACGGAATAGTAAATTCAGATGCCGGGGTCTGTGCAGGATCCTTGTATTCGTTCTCTTTATGAATCATATCTGTACTTTCTTCGAACCATTTGCGTTGGTCTGTGTTCGATGCGCCGTACGAAAGCGTTGCCTCCAGTTGCAGCCCTTTTATCAATTCATAATTGAGATTGGCTATTGCCATATAACTGTTTCCATTAAGTTCCTGACCAGAATGGTTCATTTCGTTCAGAATGTTGAAGCTGCTTCTTTGGGCTACTCTAAAATTGTTGCTGACGGGAAAATAATGCAGACTCCCATCTTCGTTGTACACTGGAATGGCACGACTGGTTGCAAAGGCAAAATTCATAGCACTGACTTCATCCGGTGTATAACGACGGTCGTTTTTATTAGCCATTATGCTGAACTGTGCTTTCAGTTTTCTGGCATTCAGATCAAACTTTACCTGTGCAGTATAGCGTTTATTGTATTCACCCCTGATCACTCCCTGCTCATTGGTATATCCCACTGAAGCGTAATACCGGTTGAGCATACTGCCCCCGGAAACACCAATGGAATGATTGGAGGATATAACATCCTGCGTAACTATACCCAGCCAATCGGTATTCATATTTTCTGCCTGGCTCATTCTGGTTTTGTAGGTATCATAATCGATTTGGCCGCCATAATAATCCACCAGTATTCTCTCATAGGATTCCAGCACACCTCTGGCGGGTATCTGCTTGTTGAACATCTCCTTCGATACATCGATCCGCTCCTGTGAGGTCATCATGTATACATCCTTATCGGTGTATCGTGGTCTCCGTGTAAAATTGATGCTGCTGTTGTATCGGATGGTAGGTGGGCCGGGTGTTCCCCGTTTGGTGGTGACTACAATCACTCCGTTGGCCGCCCTTACTCCGTATAGTGCGGTGGCTGCAGCATCTTTCAATACATCGATGCTTTCTATGTCGTTTGGATTAAGGCCGGAGATGGCATTGCCAACAAGGTTTACGAAGTCGAGGTTGTTGATCTGACTGGCTGAAATGGGTACCGGATCAACCTGTACTATACCATCTACCACCCAAAGCGGTTCCCGCGTACCCAGAATGGTGGAGGTACCGCGGATGCGAATTTTGGGCGCAGCGCCTGCCTGTCCGGAGTTCTGCATCATGATCATGCCCGGCACACGCCCTTCCAGCATCTTATCAACTGTGGTAAGGCCGGGCTGCATGATGGAATCCATTTTCAAGCGCGTTACGGAGCCTGTGAGGTATTTCTGTTCAATTTTCTGGTATCCGGTGGAGATGACCACTTCGCTCATTGAATTCTGAACGGGCTCCATCGTCAGCTCTATACTGTTTTTCCCTTTTACTGAAACAAGTTCCCGTTTGTAGCTGACATGCGTAAACGAGAGGTTATCCTTCGGATCAGCTTCGATGAGAAATTTACCGTTGAGGTCGGTTTGTACTGCATTATTCTTCTTTTCTGCATGTACAGTTACACCAATAACAGGTTTTCTGTTCCGGTCAGTGACCAGTCCGGAAATATTGATGCTCTTATCGGGTTCGGCAATTATGATATCGCTGTTACTCTTAGGGTCTTTCTTTTTAACGATGATGGTCCCATCATAAATTGTAAATGTGAGATCGGTTCCTTTAAAGCACAGTTCAAGTGCCTGCGACAGAGGCATATTCTTTACATCGAGTGTAACTTTTTTAGCGCCTGCCAGCATTTTTTCCGTGATCATGATATTCAATCTGGTTTGCGCCTGAATCTTTTTGAAGATCTCATCCAGGGATTGATCCTTCACGGAGAGTGAAACCCTGGGCTCATTTTCCTGCGCCAGGCTTCGCTTTGATAGAGCGCATAGAAATAGCAGTAAGATTGGCATTAGTTTTCTCATACTAACAGTTAGTTAAAGCATTACTTTAAAAGGATGATGAGCAGCATGTAAGCAATGCATGCTGCGGTAGGATTGGTTTATCGATCTGATTATCCGGCGGATCTGATGATCAGTTTTCTGCCCTCGATGGCAAAATTGATATTATTGATCTTTAAAGCGCCTAATACCGATTGCAGGCTACTGCTACGCTTTAAGATGATAAGGAGTTTTTCATCAGGAATAGTACCTTCATAAACCACTTCGAGGTTATACCACCTCGCAAATTCCCTGAGAACAATGGGCAGTTCAACTTTATCGAAATAAAAATATCCGTTCTTCCAGGCGATCGTTTCTTCTGTATTGATTGAATTCTTTACAGTAAATCCTTCGTTCAGATCCATCTGGGCCTGTTGATTTACAGAAAGCTGTACAGAGCTCTTTTTGTTGCTTACCTTCACTGATCCTTCCAGCAGCGTTGTTTTCACCAAAGGTTCATTGTCGTAGGCATTCACATTAAAGCTGGTACCGAGTACATCGATCAGCATTTCACCCACTTTTATGCGAAAGGGTTTCTTAACATCTTTTGCCACTTCAAAAAAGGCTTCGCCTTTTACTGACACCACACGTTCCTCCCCTGTAAAAGCCACCGGATATTTGATAGACGAAGCGGCATTCAGCCAAACCTTTGACCCATCAGGCAGCGTCAACTTATATTGGCTACCGGTTGAGGTGGTCATTTCATTCAACAGGTTATTTTTCATGCCTGTACCAGCTTCATATTTTACCTGCCCATCTTCCAGTTTTACAATTTTGGACTCACCTTCCTTTGCAACAATTCCAATACCTGCACTGTCTAGTTGTACAACTGAGCCATCGGAAAGCGTAAGCGTTGCTTTATCGAAGGCAGAAGCTGGTTCAATTTGCTGCGACACAATCGCCGGCTTTTCCACTGACCGGTTGCTCCTGTAAAC
>JAGIAP010000146.1 GCA_017744805.1 Chitinophagaceae bacterium
GGAATAACCGGATTGCTTTTATTGATTTTGTTCACCGCTTGTAACGGACCCGACAAGCCTGCCGGTCATTTGCTGGCGGATACAAAGCCTGCGCCCTGCACCTCTCCCCGCCGGATCACTACCATCACAAAAGAAGATGTATATGACCTTTCCGGTTATGCGCATGTTTCACGGGTAAGCCCTTTCAATCTTTTCGACGAAGCAGATATCTCCGATCCGAAGGACAGGCTCGGCACCGAACATCCCAAAACCTCACCCCATCCCAGAAAAGGTGTCAACCTGTATTTCAAGGATGGAGGAAGCCGGATAGTGGTGGATCTTCGTGCCCTGCATAAAATTTCAGAAGTATATCTCTATGACAGGTCTTATCAAACGGACAGTGTTTGGATATACTCCGGCGATATGCGTCATTGGAAGCTCAAAGCGGCCTTCACCACCAAAGGCAATCCTGGTTTCTGGGGCTGGCGCAATTTCAAGATCGGCGATAGCACCCGATTCCTCATGTTCCGCTTCAGCAGCCCATCTGCTGAAATGACGGAAGCTGCCGTATACGGATGCCCGTTAGAAGAGCTGGAGCCCTTGCCACCTGTGGAATACACGGGGCCCCGCCTCGAGCCCAAAATGATGAAAGAGTTCCTCGGCGTCAATTGCTACCAGGGAACCGATATCCGCTGGATGAAGCCCTTCTACTATTCGCGCATGTATACCAGTATCAGTCGTATCGATGTTGATACGGTAGACAACTGGCCCAATATCAAATACAATATCGCTCCCAACGGCTGGTGGAACAATGGTTCCGGCGATTATGTGATGTATGTGGACAGCATCACCCGCGATGTCGGTAACAAAATATGGTATTCCTATCTCGGCGTTCCGAAATGGATGGAGATGAAAGGGATGTGGAACGAAGACAGGCCTGTCACCAAAATAGGCATGGATCCCGAAGATCCCATGAGCTATGCACGCCATGCCAATATGATGTGGACAATGGCCGCCTGTTATGGCACCACGGCCGTAGATACCAACCTCATTCAATCCATCGAGCCGCATCGCTTCTCCGGTCGTAACCGCATGACCATCTACGAGAATGGCAACGAAACAGATGCAGCCTGGGGCGGCAACAAGTATTGCAATCCCCTCATGTATTTTGCGCAAAGCTCCGCCGACTACGATGGCCATGAAGGGAAAATGGGAAAAACATTCGGGATCAAAAATGCCGATCCCAACAGCAACCTCATGCTCGCAGGCTTCACCTCCTTCGATGTAGACAGGCTGCGCGTGTTACAATTCCTCTGCAAGAATCTACGTAACGATAAACAGTTTCTCTGGAACGGTGGCATTCAATACCACTATTATTCCAGCAACGGCAAAGGCGATCATCCCACCGACGTGTTCACCAGCGCCACAGCCGGCATCACACCTGAAGAAGATTCGCTTCGCCAGAAAATGACAAAGGCCCGCAACGAGACCTATCGCCTGCAACCCAATGTGGAATGCATTCTCGGCGAATATGGATATGATAAGAGCCCTACCAGTAAAGTGTCGGCGCCGCTGGTTCCCGGGTATAGTCGCTCTGAAAGCCAGGGACTGATGCTGCTCCGCGCCATCAATCTCATCGCCTTCTCCGGGTTCGACAGGTATATCATCTACTGGATCAAAGACGACGTGGATGAAGATTTCAAAGATGGCCTCTTCGTCACCAGTGGACTGCTACGGCAAAAAGGGAATTTTGAATTCATCCCATATCCCGCCTGGTATTATATCAATAGCCTGTTGCAGCATCTCGGAAATTATATTCCGGAAAAGATCGTGCAGGAAAAAGGTGATGTGTGGGTATACAAATACAGAAATAAAATAGCGCCAGACTCTGCTGCGTACTTCATTTATTGCCCAAGTCATAACGGGAAAAAAGTAAATCAATACAGCTTGCAGACGGGGGGAGTAAATGCGTCTGTCCTTTCCTTCAAAACAGGGGATGGGGTGGTGGAGGCATTGCCTATCCGGGACGGAAGCGTGAAGCTTGATGTGGGGGAGGCGCCGAGGATCGTATTCGTAAAAGAAAAATAAATCTGATTTGTTTTTTGGAGGGGCGCGGTGGTGGATATGAAACGGGGCTGTTGAAACAAACCACCGCGGGAGGATATATTTTGAGCTGTGGAGTGGTGAGATGGGACTGTTGTACTGAACCGGGCTTTTTCGCTTATGTTTCAAAGGCCCGTGTTTCATATCCCACCACCGCAGGATCCCTAAGAACGTGCAACAAATAAAAACTCCGTTTTTCCTGAATCCAAATACGAATGGCAGTCTTTACATCAAGCATTACAGTGTTGAAGGGAATAGGCAATGTGGGAGAAGAAGAATGGGGAACAACTCATATCACCCCGATGAATAGCCGTGGCCGTAATCCTGAATTAGTAGGAAAGCAGATGTTATTTGTGAGAATACTGAAGGGGTTTGTATTTCAATAGTAAAGAAGGATTTGCAGAGTGCATTTGAAGAGGCGTTTCATCTGCATGATCAAATACGAGGCATTACCTGCTGCACCTGCATCGTGATGGAGCAAAGGGATATGAAAAGACGGCCTTAGAAACGTAAGCGAAGAAGCCTGGCATTGCACAACCGTCCAATCAAACCTATCCCCAGCTCAAAATATATCCTCCCGCGGTGGTTCGTTTCTCAGCCGGCGTTCATATCCCTTTGCGAAAACACAAAATTCCTTTTCGAAAAAATTTATGGAAGGATTTTCTTTGCGATCATGATCATTCTCGGAGAGTGATGAACATCATACCGGTTGAACTGGTAATCTCCAAATACTTCCTGGATCTGCAATTGATGATCAGCAAACATATCATTGAAATCGCCCAGCGTGAACTTAGCTACTTTCTCTGCAAAGATGAGCGGCTCATCCAGTTGCCGATCATGCACTTCGATCTTTTTGTAGAAATGAGATCCATCATACCAGCGGGTAATGAAATAGTTCACATGGTGGAGCATGATCTCCTGCTGGTGCACGAGATGCGTTTCGGCATGGTGCACATTGAGGTAGTCCATTACGAGAATACCATTGGGGCGCAGTGATTGCGCAAAACTGCGGATGGCATTGTAATGCTCCCGATCAGATTGGAAATAGCCGAAGCTGGTGAAGAAGTTGAAAACATG
The DNA here is from genome assembly GCA_017744805.1 of Chitinophagaceae bacterium. Taxonomy (GTDB): domain Bacteria; phylum Bacteroidota; class Bacteroidia; order Chitinophagales; family Chitinophagaceae; genus Pseudobacter. The sequence goes on from JAGIAP010000146.1 coordinate 3,160, forward strand.
ATCGAAATAGTTCACCCGGAAGGGCATCCGCATATCGTGACGGAAAAAGTGTAGATTTTCTTTCTCATGCAGGCGGGCAGCGTCGATGCTGTCGGCTGCCAGATCGGTGCCGGTTACATCATAACCTTTTTCAGCCAGTTGCAGGGCATGGCGGCCACGGCCACAGCCTGCGTCCAACATACGCGAGTGGGAAGCGGGCTGCAAAAAATCGAGCAAACGATTGATAAACTGCGCGGCTTCAGTGTGATCGCGCTGAAAATACAATTGATGATAGTACGGAGAATTGAACCAATCCTTGAACCAGTTTGGCTTTACGGGGGTAGAGCTCAGCATAATGGCCGCAAAAATAGGGAACCCGGGGCATTCGGCGATGGCCGGTTGTGGGTAAAATACCCGGAAGTGGTTATTCTTGCAAGCTCCTAAACACTTATTTTTGTAGCCGTTAAAATTTGAAACGGTGGCACTGATAAAAAGCATATCCGGAATACGCGGAACAATTGGCGGTAACCCTGGCGACAATCTTACCCCCCTCGACATTGTAAAGTTTGCAGCAGCATATGGAAGCTGGATCCTCAGCAAAGAGGAACTGCCCAGGAAAGTCGTGATCGGTCGTGATGGCCGGATCAGTGGCGCCATGGTGCAATCACTGGTGGTCAATACACTGATCGGAATGGGCATCGATGTAGTGGACTGTCTACCACGCCCACCGTGGAGATGGCAGTTGTCTGGGAAAACGCAGGTGGTGGTATCATCATCACGGCCAGCCATAATCCCAAAGAATGGAATGCACTGAAACTGCTCAACAATATCGGTGAGTTCATCAGTGCCGAGGATGGCGCCATCATCCTGGAAACCGCCGCCAAAGAAGATCTCAAATTTGCTCCCGTAGATAAACTCGGAGAATATACCGTTAACGATACCACGCTGCAGAGGCATATCGATACTATCGTAGACTATCCCCTGGTAGATGTTCCGTCCATCCGTGAGAAAGGCTATAAAGTGGTGGTGGATGTGGTCAATTCCACAGGTGCATTGGTGTTACCTGGACTGCTGAAAGCCCTGGGCGTTGCAGAAGTGATCGTATTGAATGGGGAAGTGACCGGTAAGTTCGCGCACAATCCTGAGCCACTTCCGGAGAACCTGACCGAGCTCGCCAATGCCGTAAGGCAGCATCGCGCTGATATGGGCATTGCCGTTGACCCTGATGTGGACAGGCTTTGCTTTGTTTGTGAAGATGGCAGCATGTTCGGTGAAGAATATACCCTGGTGGCCGTGGCGGATTATGTGCTGAGCAAACGGCCCGGCAATACCGTGAGCAATATGAGCAGCACCAAAGCGCTGAAAGAAGTAACCATCAGCAGGGGAGGCGAATATTTTCCCTCTGCAGTGGGAGAGGTGAATGTGGTGAAGAAAATGAAAGAAAAGAAAGCCGTGATCGGCGGTGAAGGCAATGGTGGCATCATCGTTCCCGATCTCCATTATGGAAGGGATGCCCTTATCGGCATTGGCCTCTTCCTGAGTGCGCTGGCCGCCCATAAGAACGGCATCAAATCCTTCCGCGCCAAATACCCTGATTATTTCATCTCCAAGAATAAGATCGAGCTCACCAATGGTATCGAACTGAACACCATTTTTGAGAAGATCCAAAAAAAATACAAGAACCAGCCGATCAATACTGAAGATGGGCTGAAGATCGAGTTCGATTCCGACTGGGTGCATTTGCGCGCCTCCAATACGGAACCGATCATCCGGATCTATGCCGAAAGTAACTTCGAGACCACGGCCAATAATATCGCTTTAAGGCTGATGCAGGATATAAGGGAGTCAATCTAAGCTCATTAATGGAGTAGTTATCCTGTTTTGTACCGGGTTCTTTCCAGTTCGTCATCCTCTTGCCCCGAAACAGCGTTGATTTGATTTTTTTCCGGAAATTTGCGCCGGAAATGTCCAAAAGGCAGTTGCCGGTTGGTGCTGTCAAAAAATCTCTTGTCATGAATCAACGTATTTACTTCGATAATGCGGCTACCACTCCCCTGGATGCTGCTGTGCTGGAAGCAATGATGCCTTATCTGACTGAAAAATTCGGTAACCCTTCCTCCATTTACTCATATGGCAGGGAGAGCAGACTGGCCATCGAGAATGCCCGTAAATCTGTAGCCAAGATCCTCAACGCACATCCTGCCGAGATCTTCTTCACTTCAGGAGGTACTGAAAGCTCCAACACCGCTATCTGTGCGGCTGTGAGAGACCTGGGATGCAAGCATATCATCACTTCACCCGTAGAGCACCACGCTACTTTGCATACGGTTGAGAACCTGCACCATCGCGGCGAAGCAGCCCTCAGCTATGTAAAGATGCTGCCGGACGGTCATATCGATATGGAAGACCTGGAACAACTCCTCGCTTCCAGCGATGAAAAATGCGTGGTTACACTCATGCATGCCAACAATGAGATCGGCAATATGCTCGACCTCCATGCTGTAGGTGAGCTCGCCAAGAAATACAATGCTATTTTCCATTCAGATACTGTGCAAACGGTAGGGCATTTCCCTTTCGATCTGCGCAATACGCCCGTGCATTTCATCACTGGCGCCGGTCATAAATTCCACGGTCCCAAAGGGGTAGGCATCCTCTATATCAACGAGAATGTGAAGATCAAACCCTTTATCCAGGGCGGTGGCCAGGAACGCAATATGCGCGCCGGTACCGAGAACCTCTATGGAGTGGTTGGTTTTGCCAAAGCACTGGAAATGGCAACAGAGAATTATGAGAAAGACAGTGCCCATATCAAGGGACTGAAATTATACATGATGGATCAACTGAAGAAACATATCAATGGTGTTTCTTTCAACGGTGATCCGCTCGGACGAAGCCTCTACACTGTAGTAAGTGCTTCCTTCCCCAAAACAGAGAAATCCGAGATGCTCCTGTTCAACCTGGACATCAGCAATATCTGCGCAAGCGGTGGCAGTGCCTGCACCAGTGGCGCCGATGCCGGCTCGCATGTGATCCGCGCTATCAACAATAACCCTAACCAGGTTACTGTTCGCTTCTCATTCAGCAAACAGAACACCAAAGAAGAGATAGATACAGTAGTGGAGAAATTGAAAGAGATGATCTAACTTGTTGCTCAAACTGAGCAACCTATGTCATCTACTATTTACCGCTTTCTGGCAGGAGCTGCCCTCATCAGCAGTCTCCTGCCAGCTTGTACTTCCGGACCTGAAAAAGACAAAAAAGAGAACGCTCCCGCCGGTATCGATTCCTCTAAAATCACCGTAGCTCCTCCTCCCGACTGGATCAAACAATCCAACGTATACGAAGTGAACCTGCGCCAGTACACCAAAGAAGGTACTTTCGCAGCCTTCTCGCAATCCCTTCCCCGCCTGAAAGATATGGGAGTGGAAATTCTCTGGTTCATGCCTATCACACCCATTGGGATAACCGATCGCAAAGGCAGCCTGGGTAGTTACTATGCCGTGGCCGATTACAAGGCGGTGAACCCGGAATTCGGTACCATGGACGATTTCAAAAAGCTCGTGAACGATGCTCATGCCCAGGGCTTCAAAGTGATCATCGACTGGGTGGCCAACCATACCAGCGCCGACCATCCCTGGCTCAAATCACATCCTGGTTTCTACAATCGCGATAGCACAGGAAAGGCACTCTCCGCCTTCGACTGGACAGATACCCGCGATCTCAATTACGATAACAAAGAGCTGCGCGATAGTATGATCGCCAGCATGCTATTCTGGCTCGATCAAACAAAGATCGATGGCTTCCGGTGTGATGTTGCATCTGAAGTGCCCACCGATTTCTGGAAGACCTGCATCAGCACACTCAAGAAAGATAAGGCCTCCATTTTCATGCTGGCCGAAGGCGATAAAGGCGATCTGCATGAAGCCGGCTTCGACGCCAGCTATCCCTGGGATATGTTCCAGCATATGAAGAAACTGGCTGCGGGTAAAACCAATGCACTGACCCTGGATTCCGTACTGGCCAGGCAGGACTCCACCTTTCCTGCCGGTGCTATCCGCCTCTACTTCACCAGCAACCATGATGAGAATAGCTGGAACAAAAGTGATTTCGGTACTTTCCCCGGTCTGAAACACGGCGCATTCGCAGTGCTGACACAAACGATGAGAGGTAGCCTGCCATTGATCTACGGCGGCCAGGAAGAACCTGTGCTGCGCGCCATCTCGTTCTTCGAAAAAGACAGTATGAGTATGAAGCAGTTCAAAAGAGCTGCCTTCTATAAAACCCTTTTGCAACTCCGTAAAAGGAATGCAGCCTTGTCTACCGATGCCAGTTTCCGCAAAGTCTCAGTCGGCGACGATAAAGCCCTTTATGCTTATCTGCGCGAAAAAGATGGGAACAAAGTATTGGTGATCCTCAACCTCTCGGCTAAAGAGCAGACCATCCATATCAAAGACCAGGCCCTGGTGGGTGAACCGATGAATCTCTTCCTGGGCGCCAAAGAGCCTTTCAAGTTGGGACATTCGTTCAATATCGAACCATGGGGATATATCGTTTGCGAATATTGATGATACTAACCTTGTAGCATATGCGATTTATTATCGGGATAGATATCGGCACTACTCATACCAAAGCCATCGCACTGAACAGCGATGGCTTTGTTGCAGCAACGGCGTTGGTAGGCTATGAGCCCTTGACCGATGCTGCAGGTAAACATGAATTGTTGCTTGCTGAAGTATTCGATGCTGTGATGCAGGTGTGGAAAGACGTGATGGATTCGATGCGTCAGCAGGGTGCGACACAACCCGAGGGCATTGCCTTCTCCAGCGCCATGCATAGCCTGATTGCCGTTGATGAAGCAGGGCAGCCATTGACCGGTTGCATTACCTGGGCAGACCTGCGAAGCCAGCCGCAGGCGGCTACTCTGAAAACATCCGGGCTTGCGGAAGACCTCTACCGGCATACAGGAACGCCCGTTCATCCGATGTCGCCGCTCTGCAAACTGATCTGGCTTCGCGAAACGGAGCCGGCCATATTCCATAAAGCGGCAAAGTTCATCGGCATCAAGGAGTACATATTGCAGTTGCTGACAGGAGAATATTTTGTTGACCAGAGCATTGCCTCTTCAACAGGATTATTGGATATCCAAACCAGGGAATGGTATGCACCTGCACTGGAGCTGGCCGGGATCGGAAAAGATCGGTTGTCCGATATCGTTAGTACAACATTCATTCATACTGGTATCAAAGGTCCCTATGCTGCCTTTACGGGAACTGACGCCGGTATTCCGCTGGTAGCGGGGGCCAGTGATGGCTGCCTGGCCAATATCGGCAGTAATGCCCTGGAGCCGGGAGACCTGAGCATAACCATCGGTACTTCAGGAGCGGTGCGCATGATAGCAGACAAGCCCGCCACAGATCCCCATTCCAGGGTATTCAACTATATCCTCGATGAAGCACATTATGTATGTGGAGGCCCCCTGAACAATGGAGGGGCATTGATAGAATGGTATGCAGCGCATTTCCTGCAACGTGATATCCGTGAAGAGCAGGTGATGGAACAGTTGATCGCGGAAGCGGCCGCTGTACCGGCAGGAGCGGAGGGGCTGATCTTCCTGCCCTATGTTCGGGGTGAGCGGGCGCCTGTTTGGGATGCATCTGCAAGAGGCGCTTTTGTGGGGCTGGACCACCGGCATACGCAAGCGCATGCCCTGCGTGCGGTATTCGAAGGCATCAACTATGCCGTGTATGATATTTCAAAGGCGGTAAAAGAAACGATGGGCGAAGCGAAAAATATTTTCGTGAGTGGCGGCTTTCTCCGGTCGCCGCAATGGGTGCAATGGCTGACGGATCTGATGGGACAACGGTTGATCCTTACCGCTACTGCCGATGCTTCTGCCCTGGGGGCTGCCATTCTCGGATGGAAGGCCACCGGTTTTTTTTCCGGTTTGTCAGGAGCCCGGAAATTTTTTCAGCAACAGAGGGCCTACGAGCCTGACCCCATGCACCACCGTACACTTCAGCAATATTATGAAGTGTATGCCGCCCTGTACAATTCATTGCAACACAGTTTTCAGGAGTTGGCCCGCTTGCGGAACGATGATCAGCTATCCCTTTAACAGTTTTTTCTGTTAATCAATTCATAACTGGCGTGGTGATTGAACTTTCACATCGTACATGAGCGGATTCTTCCGCGTCTTACATGTCTGTGGTTAAGTTTGAATAGGTCACTGCGCAACGTGACCAGGACTGCCGGGCTTAGGCCCGGCAGTTTTTTGTACCTGGGGATCTATTGAACGATGATCGTTTGTTTGTGGATGAGCGCTCCGTCGGAGTAAACCTGCACCAGGTATGTACCCTTTGCAGTCAGGGCCTGCTGCAATGGTAATGAGATGATCTGCCCTTCAGACAAGGTGCCGAGATCTTTTTGATACACTCTTTGCCCGGTATAATTCGTGATCACCGTTCTTACATGGTTGGTTCTTCTTTCTGCACGGATGAATAATTGCTTGTTCTGGTAAACGAAGGTGGGGTACACTTTTACTTTTCCTTCTTTATCGGGATTGATGGTAACGATATTCGAGTATCCTTCGCTACCTGAATGGTCCACTATCTTCAGTCTGTAAAAGACCGTATTACTGATTTTGCCGGCATCAGTGAAAGCATATTTCCTGTTTCCGTTTCCGAGAACGGCAGCTGCGGATGCGTTCACTTTCCCTATCGTAGTATATTGCTTGCCGTCAGATGACCTTTCAATATCAAAATGATCTTCCGTACTTCCGTTGGTGGTTTGCCAGTACAATATGGATTGGTTATTCTGATACCGGGCTTCAAAGCCATTGAGCTTCACCGGTAGTGTAACCCCGATATCGAACATGATCACATTTCCGTTATTGATATCGTAATATTCCAACACCAGGTCTATATCCCTTGCAGTGGGAATATTAACTACCACTGCGGTGGTTTGGATGGCGTGATCATACCATTCATTGATGATCCAGGTATTACCGCCATCGATGCTGAGACGGTAGCCATCATCGCCACCAACAGTGAACAGATAAGTTCCTGCTTCGATATGTCTCCTCTGCAGGAACCTTGCGCTGAAATATTCAGTATAAACGGCGCATTCATTGGTGCGGAACACTACTGCGTCGCCTCCAAAATCCGTTTCAAAATAATTCAGGTTGGGAGTGCCCAGCAATATGGAGCCTTTGTAAGTATTGAAGTTGGTGCCCTGGTACAAGTAGGCCTGCCATTGGGTCCCAACGGCAGCAGTTTGAATGCCGGCATTGCCCTCGCAATCGGACCTCATTTGAAATTTGACCCTGTTCTCTCCGGTCTTGTCGTAGTATTCCAGGGTGAGTGTATGATTTCCTGCAGCCAGGTAACGGGAATATTTGTATTCGGTATAGTTATGATCATTCCATTGATTGATCACCGGCAAGCCGTCAATCAAAAGCCTTACGCCATCATTGGAGCCAACGATAAAATCGTATACACCGGCAGTGAATACCTGCCTCAAACGAAAGCGTACACTGAATCTTTCTGTATTGATCCCACATACGAAATTATTGGCTGAAGCCTGGGGATCGATGGAAGGATCGTAATCGGTATTGGCTCCCTGAAAATCAAGATCGAAATCCGGGCTGCTGCCATCACCATAAGTGACGCGACCGTGATAGCTGGTAAGGTTCTCGTTGCGGTAAAAATAGGCAAGCCAGCGATTGCCTGTTCCATTGGTGGTCTGGTTGTCTGCCGGGGCTGCACAGGTTTGCCCGTAGGTTTGTTCAATAGCCGGAAACATAAAGCCACTGATCAGGATCAGTAGTAGAGTTCTTCTCATAAAAACGATTCAGGGTTTAGCACAAGGATTATTAAAGATCTACAGTGCGCTCTTGCATAACCGGGCGTACGGAGCCGGTTATGCACATGAGCGCATAAGTGTTTTACAAAAGCTTATTGATCCGGGACTGATAGTAGCACAATAGATGGCATAGTGTAATGGCAGTTACACTTACCTCAGGAAGCCGCAAGTAATAAAGGTTTGGGGGGATGTGCAAATACTGCTATGTGCAGCTACGTTTTTGAGAGAAGGGAAGAGGAGAGTTTTACCGTAGCTGGGGCTTTGATTTACTGAAACTTAGCTGGAGTTTTTTAATATGTTGGATGCGGAGGCTAACAACAAGGAATAACTGCATTATACTACAGGCATGCGGTAGGTTAGATAAAAAAAACAACCGTTTACTTTGTTTTTGATTTTTTGCCATAAAAAAAAGCAGCAGAAGGGCCTGCACCCCGCTGCTGCTGTACCATTTTCCTGCGTTCCTTATGGTATCATGATCATCTGTTTGTGCATCACTGCACCACCAGCGAGCACTTGTACCACATACGATCCTCTCGATAAAGGAGCGTCTTGTAGCAGCAGGGTTGCTATCTGTCCACGGGCCATCGCGCCCAGTTTCTTGATGAATATCTGCTGACCGGAAATATTCCTGATCACCACTTCCATATCAGGGGTATTTCTGTCTGTTTGAATGAAAAGCTGTTTGTTTTGGTCTATAAGTGTAGGGTAAATTTTTGCTATGACTGTTGCTTTGGGATTGATGGTGACAATGCCTGAATATTTTTCAGGTCCGTTCCGGTCGATGATCTTCAACCTGTAGAAGGCGCTTGTTGCCAACGGGCCAGGATCCCTGAAGGAGTAGGTCCGGTTGCCATCGATACCGGGGATTGCTGCGGAGGCAGGAACGGTTCCAATGGCATTGAACTGTCTGCCATCTGCACTTCTTTCTACAATGAATCTGTCTTCCGTACTTTCGGGTGTAGTGATCCAGTTCAGGGTGGATTCGCTATTGGTGAACCTGCCTTCAAATTTCACCAGTGATACCGGTAATGCCACTCCTACGTCGAAGTAAACCTGGTTTCCCGAGTGGTTCTCGTAATATTCCAATATCATGTTCACGGTAGTATTGGAAGTGAATTTATGGGTTACCCCTGTAGTACCGTAACCATGATCACTCCAGTTGTTGATGAGCCAGGTGGCGCCGCCGTCGATGCTGAGCCTGTACCCGTCATCGCCACCAGCCGTAAAGAGATAGGTACCTGTGGTGAAAGTTTTGGTAAGACGATATCTTACACTGAATGTTTCCGTTAGTAATGGCGAACAGGCTAAACCGGTTATATTCACAGCGTCTCCACCAAAATTGGTATTGATCATCGGAGAGGATGTGCTCCCAATATTATTAGTGCCACGGTACGTATCGAAGTTCTTACCATCGAAGTAGTATGCTTTCCATACATTATTGGTACCATAAGTGGTGGGAACAGCGCCTGGGTTGCAGGCATTGTTGGTTACGCTGTAGCTAAGCCTTTGCGAGCCTGTTTGCTCGTAATATTCAATCACGATGTCGTGGTTGCCGTTGCTCATATAGTATGGCATGGTGAAGGTGGCGTACACCTGTGCCTGCCATTCATCGATGATCAATACATTGTCTATGTATAACCGGACCCCATCATCGGCACCTACGGTGAAATTGTACATACCGGCCGTCCAGTTCCTTTTCTGGCGCAGGCGGATACTGAATGTTTCTGCAGGGAGAATGCAATTGAAAGTATTGGCAGAAGCATCTCCATCCCAATCGGGATCATAGCTGCCGGTGGTCCAGCCTGCTGTGAAATTGTCGTCGAAGCTTCCATACGTAGTACCTGTTCCCAGGGTTACACGGCCATGATAACTGGTAAGGTCTTCGTTCCGGTAGAAGAAGGCATACCATCCACTTCCATTGTAGTACTGATTTTGATTGTTGTTCTGCGCAGTGCAGGTTTGTGCATGCGTTGGTGTAAGGGCAAACACCATCAACCCACTGATAAATACCAGTAGTAGTTTACTTTTCATAACGGTTTAGCGTTTAAGGGCGCAAAGGGTTTAACAAAAGGGCAAAAGAATCCTGCCTGGTGCATTGGGTCAGTTCAAGGCAGGAACTAACGTTTACGCACCAGCGTATTTTTAATCAATTTGATTTACAAGGTTTAATTGATCAGGTGAGCGGGACAGAAAGTTCAGCAAAGCTGCAATGCTTAGCATGGCATGGTGATGCTGCTCAGCCCTTACGGGTATTGCATTTCTGTCAACGCAAAAAGGTTATTGTGGTTACGATGCTGCCGGTAAGTGGCAGATGTTTTTACAGGGGAGCTACTGATAATGGCAGTTATCCGGAGCCCGGGATACTTG
>JAGIAP010000147.1 GCA_017744805.1 Chitinophagaceae bacterium
GCACAATACCGTATCGCAGCCGGCGAAAAAAGGGATATTGTTTTTTCACAAGTTTTGAAAACAGCCACCACCAAATAAATACTACAACATGAGACAGTACAACCATTCCGGCCGCCATTACCTGGCCACTGCCATACTCACTATTGCAACAGCTATATTTTCCACTGAAGATACCGTCGCGCAGGATATAACTTCCATGAGCAGCCGTAATTCAGGCAATTCATTCGATAAGATCAAACAGATCAAAACGGGCACCCTGGATATCGGGTATGCCGAAGCAGGGCCCGCAAACGGGGCGCCTGTGATACTCCTGCATGGCTGGCCATACGATATCCATAGTTACACCGAAGTGAGCGCCCTGCTGGCAGCCAAAGGGTACAGGGTGTTGGTGCCTTACCTCCGGGGCTATGGCAGCACCCGCTTCCTTAATGCCAGCACCTTACGCAACGGCCAACAGTCGGCACTTGCACAGGATGTGATCGATTTCATGGATGCTCTCAAGATCGATAAAGCCATCATCGGAGGCTTCGACTGGGGCGCACGCACGGCCGATATCGTGGCTGCCTTATGGCCGGAAAGAACGGTAGCGCTGGTTTCCGTAAGTGGTTACCTCATTGGCAGCCAGGCCGCCAATCAAAAACCATTGCCGCCCCAGGCAGAACAACAATGGTGGTATCAATACTATTTCGCTACTGAGCGCGGACAACTTGGTTATGCAGCCAACAGAAAGGAATTCTCAAGATTGATCTGGCAAACGGCTTCACCACAATGGAAATTCACAGATGCGAGTTTCGATCAGTCTGCTGCATCCTTCGAAAATCCCGATCATGTGGCTATCGTGATCCATAATTATCGCTGGAGGCTGGGACTTGCAAAAGGAGAAAAGAAATATGATGCACTGGAAAAGAAACTGGCATCTTTCCCAACCATCTCCGTACCTACGGTAACATTGGAAGGCGATGCCAACGGGGCGCCACATCCTGCACCAGCGGCCTATGCGGCAAAGTTCACAGGAAAATATGCACATCACACATTGACCGGCGGCATCGGCCATAATCTTCCCCAGGAAGCGCCACAGGCCTTTGCCGACGCCATCATCGAGGCAGCAGGCCTGGCTAAATAATTCATCCCATGGTTATACAACTACAGCCTGCAAGCAGTTCTTGCAGGCTTTCTTTTTCCTCCGATACATGAGCTTTTCAACAAACCAGGTTTGAGCTTTTGAACAAAGCCATGACGCAGCAAGCGGAATAATTTTGTGTAATAATCAAAAACAAGAAAAATGAACAAAGTATGGTTTATCACAGGTAGTTCCAGGGGACTGGGACGTAGCCTTACAGAAGCAGTTTTAGAAAATGGTGATTCCGTAGCAGCCACAGCCCGTAATACCGGTCAGTTGAACCAACTGGTGGAACGATATGGGACGCAGATCCTGCCTTTGCAACTGGATGTCACCGACCAGGAGCAGGTGAACAGTACGGTGGACAAAGCTGTAAAATATTTCGGGCGGATCGATGTGCTGGTCAACAATGCAGGCTTTGGCATCGTTGGTGCAGCAGAAGCTTTCACTGAAGACCAGGTACGCAGCCAACTGGAAACAAACCTGTATGCGCCGATAGCCATCACCCGCGCGGTTTTGCCTCATATGCGCAAACAGGGAGGAGGCCGCATTCTCCAGATCAGCTCCATCGGGGGAAGAGTGGGCAATGCCGGGCTCACCATGTACCAGGCAGCCAAATTCGGGCTGGGAGGATTCACGGAAGCGCTGGCAAAAGAAGTAGGCCCACTCGGCATCTACGTAACCAGCATCGAGCCGGGAGGATTCCGTACAGATTGGGCAGGAGCTTCTATGACCTATGCCAGGGATATCGAAGGATATGAACTGGTGAAACAACGTACAGAACTTTTCCAAAGCGGGAAATTCATTCCCGTAGGTAATCCTGCAAAAGCAGCCCAAACAATGGTGGAGCTGGCGGTTCATCCCGAGCCCCCCGTTCACCTGATCCTGGGCAGTGAAGCCTATGGCATCCTTCAGGCTGCCAATGCATCCAGAGATGCAGAAATGGAAAAATGGAAAACTGTAAGCCTGAGCACGGACCATGCAGGATCGGAAGACTTCCTTTCTACCAATGCCGGACAGTTCTACACCCAGGGCGTTCAAAGAAAACAATAGATTTGTACCATGGCCGCAACCGATGACAAGAAGCCTTCGTTCTCGTATTCCTGTTACGTAACCCGTAATCGGGAAGGGGAACAGTTTGTGCCTGAGCATGTGTTCAGTTACCAACTCTCCGGAACGCTTACGGTCAACAATGGCTCAAAGGAATATGTATTCAGAGAGGGCGATTTCAGGTTCATCAAAAGGAACCAGTTGCTGAAATTCCTCAAACAACCCGCGCCCGGTAGCGTTTTCGAATCCGTGTCCGTGTATTTCGACCAGGAGCTCCTGAAGAATTTCAGCCTGGAATATGGCTACCATGCAGATCCAGGAAATGAGAAGAAAACCGATTCCGTGATAGAACTGAAGAAAGAGCCCATGTACAAAAGTTTCATGGATTCGCTTCAGCCCTATCTGAAGAATGACCGGCTGGCCAGCCCACCATTGCAGGCGCTCAAGCAACGGGAAGCTTTATTGATCCTGCTACAAAGCCAACCTGCGATCGCCTCCCTCCTCTTCGATTTCCAGGAGCCGGGAAAGATCAACCTGGAGGAATTCATGAACAGGAATTTCCATTTCAATGTGCAACTGAAGCGTTTTGCCTACCTCACCGGCAGGAGCCTGGCTACTTTCAAAAGGGATTTCGAACAGATCTTTCACAACTCTCCCAGCAAATGGTTATTACAAAGAAGATTACAGGAAGCGCATTATCTCATCAGGGAAAAAGGCAAGGCGCCGGGCGATATCTACCTGGAACTGGGCTTTGAGGACCTATCGCATTTTTCCTTTGCATTCAAGAAAATGTACGGCCTTCCTCCTTCACAGATCAACGGCTGATCCTGACCCCGGGAAATGTCCGTTTCACCCCCTCGTTGGTCCACAACACCGGTATATTCCATGGCAGGCGGTAGAAGAATCACAAATTGCATCAACAATTCACTTCTACCATGCTGATCAAAAGAAAAAGAACACTCGCAGTTATACTCCTCCCCATCACCGGCGGACTGGCATGGCCAATAAAAAACAAGATCATGATACAGATCAAACAGCAGATCGCAAAATCAGTGGCCTTCTCATTTGTGCTTGGCATCGCCAGTTGCACACAGGCACAGAGCACAAAACCGCTGCAACCTGAGCCAGGCAAAGGATTCGCAGTGATCGAGCTCTTCACTTCCGAAGGTTGTTCCAGTTGTCCACCTGCGGATCGGTTGATCGGGAACCTGCAACAAGAGAATGCCGGTATCCCTTTGTACATCCTTTCCTACCATGTAGATTATTGGGACCACCAGGGGTGGAAGGACAGGTTCAGCAGCAAGGCCTGGTCGCAGAGGCAACAACAGTATCTCCAATGGCTCAACCTGGAAACATTGTACACACCGCAGATAGTGGTAAATGGGAAAATGGAAAATGTAGGGTCCGATGCAAAGGCCACGGTATCCGCTATCAATGAGGCACTCGGTTCAGAAGAACAGGGCACCATCACTATGCAGGCCACACAAAAAGGGGCTGAGATCGAGGTCTGTTACCAGTTCAATGGCCAGATAAATGGCAATAGTATCCTACTGGCGTTGGTACAGAAAAATGCATCGAGCAATGTATCGGCAGGAGAGAATACCGGAAAGCACCTTCCTCATGTGCAGATCGTAAGAGCCATGGAACAGGAAGATGCCAGCAAGGATCACAGGCTTCTCATCAAAGCCCCCGGCGATTTCAGTACAACGGGATGGGAACTGATAGCGTTGGTGCAAAACAAGAAAACAGGACAGATCGTTTCCGCAGCAAAATCAAATATCAATCAATAAAAAACAAATAAAATGGAACTCACAGTAAGATCGATCGACAAAGTATTGTATACCGCCCAAACACATACCACCGGTGGCCGCGACGGACAATCCAAAAGCTCTGATGAGCGGCTGCAGGTAAAGCTTTCCACACCCGGAACCGGCAACGGCACTAATCCTGAACAGTTATTTGCGGCTGGCTGGTCAGCCTGTTTCATCGGCGCCATGGGACTGGCCGCTCATAAAATGAAACTCAGGCTTCCCCAGGATACCGCCGTGGATGCAGAAGTGGACCTGGCCACCGCCGGAGAGGAATACTTCCTGCAGGCCAGGCTGAATATACATCTGCCAGGATTGGATAAGGAACTTGCACAGGCCATCGTGGAAATGGCGCACCAGACCTGCCCCTATTCGAAAGCCACCAGCGGCAATATCGATGTTGAGCTCAACCTGGTATAATGCATGATACAGAGTGTGGCCATGGCTTACCGGCCACGGCCACACAAACTATATTGCACAGCCAGCGTCCTTTTACAATTTCATTTACCTTCGGCCAATACAATGAGAACACCGGCATTCAAAGTATCGCATACCGTTATCTGGGGTAGCTCCCTGCTGCTTGGTCTCCTGATGGCAGTACCCAAAATAGCGGAACATCATTTCAACCTGTATGAGTTGATCGCCAACTCGGCCATTACATTCGTTTTTTCCATTTTTGTTTGGTACTACAGCATGTACACCCTCCCTGTCTATTCGGCCAGGGACGTGGCGAAAGGATTTTCTGTATCGAGGTTGTTGCAAACGATAGGATTCGGCGTATTGCTGATGTTCTTCCTCGCATATGCCCAACAGTTATTGCTCACACATCTCGACTTCGGCCCGGTGATGTTGATGATCGAAGTAAGGGGTATCCTCATCAGCCTCACCTTCTATATGTTCATTCACCTGTTGTACCAGAATTACCATAACCAGCAGGTCAGCATTGCCCTGGAGCGTTCGAAAATGGAGCATCTTTCCGCCCAGTATGAGTTGCTCCGCCAACAGGTAAACCCGCATTTCCTCTTCAATAGCCTCAACACGCTCAAATACATGGTAGAGAGCGGGGACAAACATAGCGTCGATTTCATCCTGAAGCTCTCCGATTTCTACCGCTTCACGCTCGAAAGCCGTAAATCAGACCTGATCAGGCTTTCAGAGGAACTGAAAATACTGGGCGCCTATCTCTTTCTCCTGAAAGCCCGGTTCGAAGAAGGGCTGGAGATCGATATCGATATCCCTGAAAAATGGACAAACACCCAAATTCCTCCATTCACCCTGCAATTGCTGATAGAGAACGCCATCAAACACAATATCGTTTCGCTCGATAAACCACTGAAGATCCGGATCTTTGCGAAGGACGACTACCTCCTGGTGCAAAATTCACTTCAACTCAAAAGAGTTCCGGAAGCCTCTACCGGCCTGGGCCTCGAGAATATCGAACAACGGTACCGGCACCTCGCGGATAAATCGATCCAGATCTTTCCCACTGAACATTATTTCATTGTCAAACTTCCCATGATATGAAGATCGTCATCATCGAAGACGAAGTAAAAGCAGCCAAATCCCTGGCCAGCCTCATTCTGCAATTGAGACCGGAAGCGCAAATACTGGCGCAGTTACAAAGCGTGGAAGCAGCCATCGATTATTTCAGCAAGCCCCACCAGGCGGAACTGGTGTTCAGCGATGTTCAATTGTCAGATGGCATCTGTTTCGATATTTTCAGGAACGTGAAGCTGGCCTGCCCCATCATTTTCTGCACAGCCTACGGTGAGTATGCGATGGATGCGATCAAGGCCAATGGTATCGATTATATCCTCAAACCCTTTTCCAGGGAAGACCTGGAAAAAGCCATCGAAAAAGTGGAAGCGTTCGGGAATTTCTTTCAGCGCGACAAGAACATCGATCTCGAAGCGCTCTTCAGCAAACTCGGTAAGGACGAAGGCAAGAAGAGCTTTCTCGTTTTCCAGAACAACAAGTATATCACCATCGCTTCCGATCAGATCGCATTTTTCTATACCCGGCATGAAACCACCCACCTGGTGAGCTTTCAAAAACAGACTTACACCATCCCTACTTCACTGGATCAACTGCAAAGCCAGTTATCTTCAATACAGTTCTATCGACTCAACCGGCAATACATCATCAATTTCAATGCAGTGAAGGAAGTGGAGCACTACTATGGAAGAAAACTACTGGTGCACCTGCATATTGCCACGCCGGACGACCTGCTGGTGGGCAAGGAAAGATCCACCGCCTTCCTGGGTTGGCTCTCCGAGCGTTGAGCCAGCGATAGCCCCTGGGATAAACTATCCACCAGGTGGCAGTAATTACCTGTTGCAATCTCCAAAAATTCATTATTATTGCAGCAGTTAATGAATCACTACTTCAAAATATTCGATTCGTACATGGCATTCCTGCGGAGCGCCTGTGCGAACGTGCCATAATGATCATTTCCCCCTGATTTTTTTACTGCGTAATCAACTGGTTGAGCGATCAGCCATCATCATTCATTTTAAATATTTTATTGTGAAACGAATTGCTGTTACCGGCATGGGTAAAGTAGGCTCGTTAGTGGGCACTTTACTGGCCGATATGTTTTCCGTGACCGGGATCGATAAACAGGCGCCCGCTATGCCCGTAAAATTCCCCGTAAACACTGGTAATGTTGTCGATCATGAAGAGCTCAAAAAATTGCTCAGCGGCCAGGATGCAGTAGTGTCCTGCCTTCCCTACCACCTGAACCTGGCCGTGGCCAAAGTTGCCTATGAACTGGGCATCCATTATTTCGACCTGACGGAAGATGTGGAAACAACTTCCGCCATCCGGAAAATGGCAGAGACCTCCAAAGGTGTAATGATCCCACAATGCGGACTGGCCCCGGGTTTCATTGGCATCGTTGGATCTCACCTCACCAAAAGTTTCACTAAACTGAGGGATATCGAGCTCAGGGTTGGCGCACTCCCCCGCTATCCCAACGGACTGCTCGGCTACTCTTTCACCTGGAGCCCCGCCGGTGTGATCAATGAATACATCAACGATGCCGAAGTGATCCATAACGGGGTAAAGAAAATGGTGCCCTCACTGGAAGGTCTGGAAACCATCAATATCGAAGGACAGGAATTTGAAGCGTTTTCCACTTCAGGCGGATTGGGCACACTCTGCGAAACCCTCGAAGGAAAAGTGGACACGCTCAATTACAAGACCATCCGCTATCCGGGCCATGCCAGGCTGATGCGCTTCCTCCTGTATGAGCTCATACTGAAAGAGAAAAGAGAACTGACGGAACAGATCCTTACAGAAGCTAAACCGCCGGTAAAGGAAGATGTCGTATATACATATGCGGTAGTAGAGGGATGGAGTGGCAATGAGCTGAAACGCGAAGAGTTCTATCGCGCTTACCACCCACGCGATATCGATGGACAGAACTGGAGAGCTATTTCCTGGACTACCGCTGCCTCCGTTGCTGCGGTAGTAGAAATGGTAGCCAATGGCACCTTGCCCGCCAAAGGGTTTGTGAAACAGGAAGATATCAGCCTGGAAAAATTCTATGCAACCCGCTGGGGGCGCATGTACGCTGAATAAGCTCAGGTACCAGCATCCGTAATGACATTATCAATCGCGCAGTGGCGCCGGCACTACACCCCGGCGCCTGCGCGATTTTAATCCTCCTTTCATATCCATTACAGTATTTTTGTGAGGCTTGTTAATGTCACTACCATGAATAAATACCTACTCATTACGGGGTTGGGGCTCTTATTCCTGTCGAATGCTTTGGCGCAGCAGAAGGCCAGTTACACCATCCCCCGGACAATCCCGGTGCCGGCCATATTCACAACAAGAATGGCTCAAAAGATCCATATCGACCCAGCTCTTTCCCGCGAAGGCGATCGCCTGCTGGCGCAAAAAGAGAATGGCGACACCCTCTTCATCGGCGGGGTGAAACGCGATAAATTGCAGGGCGACTGGCAAAGTTATTATCGCCCCGGACAATTGCTGGATTCCGGCCGTTTTCAAAAATCGATCCCCGATGGTGAGTGGAAAACATGGTACCCCGATGGCAAGTTACGTACCATCCGTACTTACAGCGCAACAAAACTGGCATATGTGAAGAACGAGATCCAACGCAAAGATGGCCGCAGAACCTTCTATGCACTCACAGGGATCGCCAAACAGGATATGGCCGCCGCAATGCAACTAATGACCGCCTCCTACTCTTATCATGCATTGGATATCATGCCTGTCTCCCAACCAGTAAGCTCACTCGAAAAAAGGGTTCAGCAGAATGCCAGCCAGCACAGTTACCTGGCGCCATTCACAGAATGTCTTCACCATGGATTGTACATGAATTTCTTCCGCAATGGTTCGGTTAGCGATTCCGGTTATTACAAGAATGGAGTAAGGGATGGCCTTTGGAAAGAATGGAATGCAGATGCTACCGTGCTGGCAACAGGCGCGTATAAACAAGGCAGGCCTTCAGGAGATTGGAAGTTCTACAACCCACAAGGCAAACTCCTCTATATTCAATTGTATTCCGAAACCGGTAAGTTAAAAGGAACGGTAAAAATGAGTTCCTGATCATTTTACCCGCAGGGTCTTCCCAAATGGCGAGGAACGTGGAATTCGGTATAAGACTGCGCACATCCCTGATCATGCGTAATATTTATTACTGAACCATCAATGGATTTTGCTAATATTATGCAATAGAAATCTACTTAGAATGTATTTCACCCAACTGCCAGATCATAGTGCTCCCGGGTTTGATGAAGCAACACATTTCAGCAAATTCAGGAAACATAATATTGTGTTCAACGCCGAAAGCAGCAATAGCTATTGCGATGAACATATGGGGTGTTTAAGTATCAAAACGATCAGCAAGGGAACTGAATGGTACGGTATCGACCACCACAGGCTGGCAGTAAGGCCGGGGCATTATCTCGTGTTGAATAACGATCAGCAATATTCCTGCCAGATAGCGAGGGAAGAAAAAGCACATTGCCTCTCCGTTTTTTTCCGAAACAATTTTGCTGCTGCCGTATTTCACGATATGCAGCAAAAAGAAGATCATCTGCCGGAGCATCCATCGCATAATCATATCATTCCCGAATTCTACCAAACCCTTCAACCGCTTTCCCCGGTATTGTTTTGTCGTTTACAGTTTCTCATATCCGACCTGGAGAACGATACCAATAATGAAGGCATCACTGATGAGCATCTTGTATTCCTGCTTCGCCACCTGCTATTCACACACAGGTCCGACCTTAAAAGGCAATCATCCATTCCTTCCATCAAGGTCAGCACCAGGCACGAGCTCTACAAACGGCTATGCATCGCCAGGGATATACTCCATTCCTCTTTTTCCGATCCATTGGACCTCAACCAGATCAGTCAATATTCTTTGCTTTCCGTTCCGCAACTGGTCCGTCAATTCAGGTCCGTTTTCCATTGTACGCCTTATCAATACCTCATCAGGCTGCGGATGGAAAATGCCGCTACCTTGTTGACAACCACTGACCAATCCGTTCAGGGGATCGCCTGGACCTGCGGCTTTGCCAACCCCAGCGCCTTTGGCCGCGCTTTCAAATCAGCCTATAAGTGTACTCCCCAGATCTAAAGGTCAGCAACCCGCTAATTGATCATTTTGGCATATCCTGCCGCCAGCCGGATCGATACTTTTGAATTTGCATAATCCCTCATCCACATGCATAAATTCAAAAAAGTAAAAAAATGGATTGGCTTGCTCGCCATCCTCGTATCCACCCAGTCAATCCTGTCGCAACAGCACAGCATTCCCCTGTATGATGGCCCTATTCCCAATTCCAAAAAAGCGCCTGCAGGCTATGCAGAAATAACGGATAGCTTCAACCAGGTAAGGATGGTGACCCAACCGTCCCTGCTCCCATTCTTTCCTGCGCCCGGAAAATCAAAAGGAACGGCTGTGATCATTTTCCCCGGCGGCGGCTATTTCCTGCTTTCCCTCGATGCCTGCATCGAGATCGCGAAAGGATTGTCCAATGAGGGCATCACCGCTTTCATTGCCAAATACAGGCTCCCGCACGACAGCATCATGCAACAAAAAAGCATCGGCCCTTTACAGGACGCTCAGGCCGCCATCCGGCTCGTTAGAAAAAATGCCCAAGCCTGGCATATCAACCCTCAGAAAGTAGGCATGATGGGACTTTCAGCGGGTGGTCACCTGGTATCCACAGCAGCCACTCAACTGGGCAAGATCGTGATCGACAATCCAGACAACACCGATCTTCGTCCCAACTTCATTGCCCTCTTGTACCCCGTGATCATTTACGATCCTGCCATTCCCCGCACGCGGGAAAACCTGATCGGCAAGAGCCCGGACTCCACCACCCTCAGGCTCTACAGCACCAACGATCAGGTCACTCCTCAAACGCCTCCCAGTTTCCTCGTTCATGCCATCGACGACGATGTGATACCCGTCAGGAACAGTATCGCTTTTTTCAACGCTCTCCTCAGCAAAAATGTAAAAACGGAGATCCATCTCCTTCAATCCGGCGGTCACGGCTTTGCCCTCACCGATCTCCCCAGCCAGCAACAATGGTTCTGCTTCTTCCTGAGCTGGCTAAAAGAAAATGGTTTCCGCTGATCCGGAAACCATTTAACTTAAACATACAGAAACAGGAACAAGTCAATAAATTGTCTTCAACCTAAAAGATGAGACAAAACTGATGCACCCGCTGCTTCATGCCAGCGAGGGTTCTGAAAAACCGCCCTTTGAAACGTAAGCGAAGAAGCCCATTGCCTTCCTCCCGTCCCATCCACCTAACCACCGCTAATTCCTGAACAAATGCGCTGGTTCGTTTCACCAGCCGGTTTTTCAGAACCCGAGCGGGCGACTTAATTCTCTGCCATATTCTTGAGCATCGTCAACAAAATATACGCATTGGCCGTCACTACTTTCTTATTGGCCGGAATATCCGCCTGAACAATCGTAAGGCCATTGGTTGAAGCACCTGTTTGTACCGGGATCATCTTGAAACTTCTGGCCCCTTCCTGTGTGAACATATATTGTTTGTTCTGCCAGGTCACGATGGCTTCATCGGGAACAGTAAGCCCTGCATGGTTTTCCATTTTTATTTCAGCGGTCACGAAACTGCCCGGTAATAATTTGGGCGTGGGCGGGTTGATGGCACAATGTACTTCCACCGCCCTGCTCTCATTGAATGCCGGGGCGATCAGCTCCACGGTGGCAGTTCCTTTTGCGCCATTATGCTGTGTGCTGGCAAAGGATATTTGTTGTCCTTTTTTCAGGCCTGCTGCATCTTTTTCAAATACAGTCAATTCGATATGCAGCTTTGTTAGATCCATCAGTTCAAAGAGGATATCCGTGGGCGCCACATATTTACCCGGATTGGCATTTACCTTACTTACATAACCGTTGATCGGTGAATAGATATGGATGGTCCTGGAGATATTATTCTCATTGAGTGATGCGGGATCGATGCCGACCAGTCTCAGTTTCTCGGCCAGGGCATTGGTGGTGATCACCTGCGTTTCCAGGTCGGTCTTTGCCTGCTGGAGGGTTTTCTGGCTGTTCGACTGTGTTTTGTTCAGTTCCAGTTGGCGGTGGTGATCCGTTTCGAGAAAGGCTTGCCTGCTTTTGCTGAGCAGGTAGTCCTGCTGCAGTTGGATCAGTGATGCATCTTCCATGGTAGCCAGCAGGCTGCCTTTTCGTACATACATGCCTGGTATCAACGAATTGCTTTTCAGGTAGCCTCCCAGTGGGAAACTGATCGTGTATCGGTTCTCGACGGGTGCATCGATCACTCCGTTCACTTTTACGATATCACTCACTGTTCCGCTTTGCATATCGCCAACCGTGATGCCTGCCCGGGAGAATTGTGCTTCATTCAATTCTACGATATCGCCTGTGGCATCAGCCGGAGGTTTCGATTCTTGTGTATTTGTTGCCGCTGCTGGTTTTTGGTCCGATTGCTTGCAGGATGCAAGGGTAATGATGGCGACAAATGATATGATGATCTTTTTCATGAATTATAGATTATTCCGATCAATAGATAGTGCCTGCTATCTTCTCGATCCCGATGGCAGACTCGTTCAACTGTTCGATGATAGAATAGTATTTGCTTTTGGTTTCGATGGCCTGGTTGATCAGCATCACCCATTCCAGGTAACTGATATCCCCGCTTTTCAGGCGGTTGCCGGCTGTTTGCAGGATGATATCGGAATTGGGTAGCAGGCTCTTTTGATAGGTCTGCATCAGCCCGAGATCAAATGCATACGCTTTTTGCGCATTGTCGAGCGCTGTGTTCAATGCTGCCTGCTCCGCTTGTTTCTCCGTTTGCTGTTGCCTGATCAGGATCCTGGATGCATCGATCCTTGCATGTTGTGCAGAACGGAACAAGGGAATGCCAACGCTCAGCATCAGGGACTGG
This sequence comes from Chitinophagaceae bacterium, assembly GCA_017744805.1. Taxonomy (GTDB): domain Bacteria; phylum Bacteroidota; class Bacteroidia; order Chitinophagales; family Chitinophagaceae; genus Pseudobacter. Next base: position 12,402 of record JAGIAP010000147.1, read on the forward strand.
AAGCGATCGCTCCTTCCGAAATATTTCTCACTGCCATCCGCGAGGGTCTGGTAGCCGGAAAAAGAAGCATTCGCATATCCTATGCCGATAGAAGGTAGCAGTTTACTTTTTTCCAGTTTCAGACTGGCATCGCTTTGTGCGATCATGGCTGACCTCATTTGCAATAATGGATTGTTCTCGTTCACGGAATCCGCGGTGAGTATCCCTCCCTGGGGCGTGTACAACAGTGAGCCCGCATCAGGCTGCCAGGGCGTTGCAGAACCGGTGAGGTACTGAAGCCGGCGCTGGAACACAGCCTGATCCCTTGTCAGCATTTTCAGTTGGGAGGTGATCTCCAGGCGGAGATTCTGTGCAGTGGCCAGTTCCAGGGCATCGGTCTCACCCTGCTTCAACCTGTTCTCACTTCTTGCTGCAAAACCGGCATAGATACTATCTGCCTGCTGCAGCGCTTCTTTCCTTTTTTCCATTACCAGCATGGCATAGAAAACCTGTTTGATCCCAGTCTGTAGTTCCAGTGTCAGTACGCCGGAGCTCATTTTGCTGATCTCCCAATTGGCGTTGGCCAGTTTCTTCTGGTTCCGGTACACGGTGGGGAACTGGAATGATTGCCCAATGGTGAACCGGTTATCGATGAACGTGCTATTGAGTTTTCCATGTTCATAACCGATATCCAGTGATCCGGGATCGAATCCGGATCTTACCAGGGCCGCATGATAGTCC
>JAGIAP010000148.1:0-4558 GCA_017744805.1 Chitinophagaceae bacterium
AGACATATTTGCATGGCTTTTATGAACTGGTCTTTATTCTTTTCATATTGTTCTACATACAATCCACCCAATAACGGCGCGGCCCCTTTGGTGAGCTCCATCGCCCTTTCAGCGGAGCCTTCCACGGAATACACGGGCGAGCGCTGTGTGCTCATACCGGCTTCGGTCCTGGCAGCCTTGTAAGTGTTGGATTGATGTACTTCTTCTTTCGTCACTTCGTAATAATAACAGCCGGTGGTATACAGGTCTAACAGTTCTGCATAACCGTATTGCTGGTATTTGGGGGTAGCCCAACTGTATTCTTTGGCCACATCATATTTGTTGCTGGCCCAGTTGACGCCCACTTCGTAATAAGTAGGATACCAGGCGCCGGTATAATCCCCGAAAATGATCTTTGCATTGGCTTTCTTAGCCGTAGTGCGGGCTTTCACAAAGAAATCGTAGATCACGGAAGCCCTCCATTCGATCCATTGCTTGTAAAGCGGACCGGGGGTCTTCACGGATTTGCCATCTTTCTTCGTATAGCTGTATATGTCAGCAGGGAAATTGACCAGTTTTTTCCCGGTATATTTCTCGAAAAGCTTCCTGGAAACATCGGAGAAATCGGCTTCAAAACCATCATAGCGAACACGGTCCAGGATCACACCGTCCAGGCCGGGATGCTTTTTGATCAGCTCTTTCAGCAGGTTCAACTGGTATTGCTGCACTTTCGGATCGGCAGGGTTCAACATGCCGCTGTATTTGGATTTGATGGCCGAGATCTTTGTGAGGCCGGTATCCAGGTAATTGATGGATTGCCATTCCGGATGATCCTGGTAGATGATCCCTTTGTTGAAATGATTATGACCACCGGAGAATACATTGATGCTGGCATGGATAGTGAGGCCCAGCTTATGACCTTCATCGATAAAGGTTTGCAGGTAGTTCAGTCCGGCGGGCATCGTATTACCCTGCCATTCTCCCAGGTAAGGAGCATATTTGCTCTTCCAGAGTACGAAACCAGTGATGGGCTTCATGTCCACCACGACATCGGTCACTCCAACTTCTTTTGACCTTTGTAAATAGAATCTTATGGAATCGCTTGAAGATAGACGTTTGTAGTTGGCATGTGCATCAAACCACAGCATCACCCGCTTCTGTGCAGAAGCAGTGAATACGGTCAGGGTCAGCAGCAATAACAGCAGCGGTTTGCGGGGCATCATTGGGCGTTCGTTTTTTGTTGGATCTTCTCCATTGTTTTCCAAACCTGGAAGAGGGCTCTCGGGATATGAAAGCATCCTTTCCATTTTCCACCTTTCAGTGGCAGGTAGGCCTCACCTCTCCTGTTGAGATAGCCGAACCATTCGCCATGTGCGGGGTCTTTGAAATGATCCCAGGTGTATGCATGCACTTTTTGGAACCATTTGGCGCATGCGGCATCACCGGTATGCATAAATCCTTTCGCCAGCGCTACCAGGGCTTCCACATGCACCCACCAGAGTTTCTGGTCCCATTCCAGTTGCTGCGTGGGATTACCCTTGATATCCAGGAAATAGTACAGTCCTCCGAACTCCTTGTCCCACCCGTATTCCAGGGTGTTGAGCATGATATCGGTGGCTTTGCGGATAAGTGCTTTGTCGCCCATTCTCTCAGCCAGGTCCATAATGAACCACATGGCCTCGATGGCATGACCGGGATTGAGCAGTCTTCCTTCGAAGCTGTCTGAGAAGCTCCCGTCAGGGTTCACATTCTCCAGTATCAGTCCATGTTCAGGTTGATAGAAAACATCCATCACATCGTGGATCACCGTTGGAATAAAGCTGTTGACCTTTTCGGCGCCCAGGATATGTTCCATTTCAAGTGAAAGGTTGCTCAGGATCATAGGAAGGCTGAAATTCCTGAGGGGCCTTGTACCAGGGTACGCTTTATTGTAGGATCCTTTCCAGTTGTGCTGTCTGCGGATAATATTTTCAAAGGTATCTAATGCAATTTGTTTATAACGGGGATCCGGATTGGCTCTATCCATAGCTGCAAAAGCCATGGTAGCAAAGGCATCACTGAAGATATTATATGGCTGGATCAGAGGCTTGCCCTCAGCAGTGAGGGAGAAATACCAGTTGCCTTCGGCATCGCGACCGAATTTTTCCAGGAAATCAGCGCCATGTTTGGCAAAGGCCAGCCACTCGGGGCGTTGCTCTACCTGCATGTACATATAGGCGAAACACCAAACCTGGCGGCCCTGCAGCCAGACGAACTTATCGGTATCATATACACGGCCATCCCTGTCGAGACAAGTGAAATAGCCGCCATTCACTGCATCCTTGCTATGGTCCATCCAAAAAGGAAGGATATTTTGTAAAAGCTCATTCTTGTATTGCGCTGCATATAGGATAGGATCGAAGGCAATATTCTCCGTTGACGCTTCCTTCACCAGTTCTTTTTCCATATTACTGTTTGTGTTGCCGTTCATGTGGTACCTGTGAATAATGTTTATTGATGCGACTAAATTATTAAAATATTTATCACTTAACTCAAACTTAATAAAAAATATTATTTACTCATGTGGATAAGCTTGCATTCATGATAAGTTTAGTGTATTGAATACATGAATACCGGGCCTTCACGGGTGCTACGGGCTCGTAGCAGCTTCAGGGTAAGTGGACAATCCCGATTGGTTTTCCTGAGAATTTGTAATTTTACGGATAGCTTCATAATATTTTTTATTAATCAACAGATGACCACTCACTCCATTTTTGAAGTTTTTTCCGAGGAAAATGCCACAGGAGTGGCGTACAAGAACAAAGCGCTGAAGCGCGGCATCATCAATCACCTGGACGAAACAGGTAATAGCACCATCACAGAACTGGCGCAGGCCCTGAATATCAGCGTGCCCAAGACCACCAGCCTGGTGAATGAGCTGATCCAGGATGGCCTGATCCGCGACCATGGCAAGATCGATTCCACGGGAGGCCGCCGCGCCAGCATGTATGGGCTGGTAGCCGAGAGCTGCTATTTCATCGGCGTAGATGTGAAGCATGATTATATCAATATCGGTCTGCTGGATTTCAAGAAGAACCTGGTCAACTCCAAGATGCAGGTACCTTATAAACTGGAGAATAGCCCGGCTTCCCTGCAGCAACTGATCCTGGCGATCCGCAAATTCATCTCCGAGCTCAGCGTAGATCCCAAGAATATCCTCGCCGTTTGTTTCAACCTCTCGGGCCGTATCAATACCAAGAGTGGCTACAGTTACAGCTATTTCCATTTCAACGAAGAGCCACTCAGCACCACCATCGAAAAAGAACTGGGTATCCGCACCTTCCTGGAGAACGACTCCCGGGCTATGGCCTATGGTGAGTTCCATGATGGCATCGTACACCAGGAAAGGAATGTGCTCTTCGTGAACCTCGACTATGGTATTGGTTTGGGTATCCTCATAGATGGAAAAGTGTATTACGGGAAATCTGGTTTCGGTGGTGAGTTCGGGCATATTCCCGTTTTCAGCAATGAGATCATTTGCCATTGCGGGAAAAAAGGATGCCTGGAAACGGAAGCCTCCGGACAGGCACTATTGCGCGTTTTCAAAGAAAGCATCGAACAGGGCTCCAGTTCATCCGTGATGAAGAATGGAAAGAAAGTGGCCGATGTACGGCTCGCGGATATCATGGAAGCTATTCGCCAGGAAGATGTGCTGAGTATCGAACTGATAGCAGAGATCGGGGAAAAGATCGGAAGAGGACTGGCCGTGCTGATCAATATCTTCAACCCGGAACTGGTGATATTGGGTGGTACGATGGCCGAGACAGGGGATTATATCCGGTTACCGATAAGAAGCGCGCTGAACAAATACTCATTGAGCCTCGTCAATAACGATACGCAAGTGAAGCTGTCCAAACTGGGCGAAAAGGCCGGTTTGATCGGCGGCTGTTTGATAGCCAGGAATAACCTGCTCAGCGCAACGGCCCATCAACAGGATTAGGATACCCGGCGTTCATCTTGCTACGAAAAAAAACGGCTGCGGTTCACTCACCTGCAGCCGTTTGTATTTGCAAAATACAATATCAACTAACGATCCTTATTATGCGCTTTCATGGGGGCTTCCTGTGCATCCAGGAAAGCCTCGTTCTTTTGGATCAACTGCAATAAAGTTTTTGTGGAACTGGCGGAGCTGAATCCATCAGGGGCCGTGTTCATCACATAATCCACCAGTTGATCGATGGTGCTGGTAGCCACATGCATCCTGGTATCCGAAGAAGCATAATAGATGTACACGGTTCCATCATCCGTTGCTATCCATCCGTTGCTGAACAGCACATTGCTCACATCCCCTACCCTTTCTTCTCCTTCCGGTGCCAGCAGGTAACCCGCAGGCTTATGCGTTAATTCCGCCGGATTGTCAAGGCTTGTCATGAAGAGATACAACGTGTAACGCAGTCCTGCTGCCGTATTCCTCACGCCATGCGCCAGGTGTAACCAGCCATGCGGCGTTTTGATAGGTGCCGGCCCCAGGCCGTTCTTGGCTTCTGAAATGGTATGATAGATCCGTTTGTCTATCACCGTTTCTTCCGTTACTATGGGA
>JAGIAP010000148.1:4568-13012 GCA_017744805.1 Chitinophagaceae bacterium
CGAAGCCAATACCGCCGCCGTTGCCGGCATCGATGAATCCATCTTGCGGACGTGTATAGAATGCATACTTGCCCTGCACAAATTCCGGGTGCAGCACTACATTCCGCTGTTGCGGCGAAGGCGTTCTCAGATCAGGGAGCCGTTCCCAGTTCCTGAGGTCTTTGGTCCGAGCGATGCCGCATTGCGCTATGGCGGCGCTTTGGTCCGATACCGGGGCATTGGGATCACGGCGTTCCGTGCAGAACAATCCATAGATCCATCCATCCTCATGCAATACCACCCGCATATCGTAGATATTGGTGTCCGGCTCGGTAGTGCCCGGCATCAGGATGGGATGATCATGGAACCGGAAATGATCGATCCCGTTCTCACTTTCGGCCACCGCGAAAAATGATTTCCTGTCGGCCCCTTCTACCCTGGCCACCAGCACAAATCTCCCTTTCCACCAGATGGCCCCCGCATTGAACACGGCATTGATACCGAATCGCTCCATGAAGAATGGATTGCTCTCCGGATCGAGATCATAGCGCCAGAACAAGGGCGTATGCGCTGCCGTGAGCACAGGGTTCCGGTATCGCTGTATGACGCCATTACTGTTTGTAGTTCTCTCATTGGGTGTTTGGATCAATTCCTCATACTGATCTTCCAGGCTCTTCTTTCTTTTCATAAATCGCTTATGCATTCACTTTACTTATTTGGGTACAATTCTGAAATTGGTAATGGCGAAACTTGCTGCTACGGGCTGGTCGCCGCGAAGCATGATCTCCAAAATGGGATTGGCAGGAAAATTATGTCCTGCAAAGGCGGTCATCGGGCAACTGAGCGTAACCCATTTGCCATCTGTCCTGAAAGGATAGGTCCCTTTGCCACTGGGATCGAACCAGGTATCTTTATAACCCGGGTCCTGCCAAACGATATTGATGGGCGATGGGATACCATTGCCGCTGGCATTCACTTCGAACTTCAGAACATATTTATCGAAATTGGCCTGATTGTTCTGCAACTCTGCAGGAATGGGCACCCTGTTACTCAGGAAGGGATCCCAGGCCCAGCCGCCATTGAAGTTCTTCACGATCTTAAAATATTTCATACCGGCAAAAGGTGCAGGATCGGGACCGCTGGAAAGGAATGCCGCGCCATTCCATCCACCAAATGGGTCCATGCTCATGAGGGAGCCCCGGTTATCCATATACGAAGCGCTGGTGGTGAAACTGGTATTCATCGGTGCTGCGCCTTTCACAGTGAGCTTGCCAGGCTGTGCGCCATTGGGCACGGTCAGCTTGAGCGCTGTGGGTGTGGCTTCCGTCAGTTGCGCCGTAATCCCGCCGGTGAAGGTGACAGTAGTACCTTCTTTGGTGAACCCATAGAGATCGAAATTATCACCCAGGATAGTGAGCGTAGTGCCTGCTGCCGCATAATCGAAATCGAAACCCGTATTCTTCAATTGCGGGATCTCGATGGGGAAATCATACACTACGGTACCATGATCGGTGGTCACCGTGAGCTTGTTATTGATGGTGCCGGGGATCTTGCGCGGAACCTGAACAGACACCAGCGTATCGTCGGAATAGATGTCTTTGTGATCGGCCACCAGGTCGTTGAATTCCACTTTTTGCGTTCCGCGCAGGTTATTGCCGAGAATGATGAGCCATTGATTGAGCTCACCGTTCGGGAGCGCCGTGGTTCTGTCCAGCACAGTGGTCACACGCGTGATGGTGGGCGCACCCTGCACTGCTTCATCCTTGTTGCTGCAACTGGCGAAACTGAAGAGCAGTCCGGCAAAGAGGATATATTGTATCAGTGATATTTTCATTGCTTGCAGATTTAATGATTGATATTACCAGCCGGGATTGTTTTTACCTTCCAGCCCTTTATTGGTGTTGATCTCGGTGAGCGGAATGGGCAGCAGCAGGTTCCTCGCATTCCTCGCTTTCACGATATCGAACTGATCCACGCTCATCTTGTTCATCACCTGCAGGTAAATGCCCCAGCGAACGAGATCGAATCGACGGTTGTTCTCGAACAATAATTCCCTTCCTCTTTCTTCCAGTACAAATGAGCGGAACTGCTCTTTGGTCATGGCTGCGGGCGCATCGGTGGCATGGCTCCTGGCCCGCACCCTGTTGAGGGGCGTATAGGCCGCTGTTGTGGGCGCCGGGCTCAGCTCATTCAGGGCCTCTGCGTGCATCAGCAATACATCGGAAAAACGAAGGATGGGAAATGGCATATCATTGTCCTGGAACGACTGGCTGCTGACATTGGCAAACTTGGTCACATATGCCCTGTCGTAATCCTTGTTCCAGATATAGGTTTTGGTACCATCGGTCTTGTATTCGGTATCTTCTTCAGGAAAATAGAAATTGGTACCGAAAACGGTCCACTGATGACTGAAGCCATACAAGGATCGATGGTCCTGTTTTTCATAATTCTTGTATACATTCTTAGTGGTCCATACCCATCCCTGGTTGGAGCCATCGGGGCGGGCGGCGCTGAAATAGCCCCAGAGATCGTCTGTAGAAAGCCCACCGGAACGGGCATTCGCCATCAGCATATGCTCTCCCTGGTTCCTGCTGGATATTTTCCATACATCCAACCAGTTTTGATAGAGATCGAATTTGTTACTGCCGATCACCTGTTCACATTTGATGCGTGCAGAATCATAATAGAGCTGGCTGTTCACATTCTCCATGCCTGCCACTACGCTCTTTGCAATAGTGAAAGGTCCCCAAACTGTTTTGGTGCCCGTGTTCACCGTGATATTGGCACCTGTGAGCGAGCCCGAGCCAATGGTGAGATACACTTTCGCCAGGTAAGCTGCCGCCACTTCCTTTGAAACACGACCGGGCTCGCCCGTGCGTTGATCTCCGGCTGAATAGAGCAGCTCTTCCGCTTTCTTGAGATCTGAAATGATCTGCTTGTAAGTATCCATCACGGAGGAACGGGCCGTGAACAGGTCCGCACCCGAAGCCACCGTGGCCACTTTGATGGGCACGCCTCCGTACAGTCGAACCAGGTCGAAATAAGAGAAGGCGCGGAAAAAATAAGCCTCTCCCAGCGTGCGGTTCTTCACGGCCTCGCTGATATTCATGGGCGCCACATTCTCCAATACGGCATTGGCCCTCGCGATCATCACGTAATGATCATTCCAGATATTGGGCGTGCCCCAATAATCCTGTGGGTTGCCCGCTCCCATGCTACCCATGAACCAGGTAGGGCCCGATGAATGGTCCGCATCCATATCCACCGTCCATAAATTCTGTTTATAGAAACCGAACGAGAGCAGCATATTGTAAACACCATTACTGGCGGCAATAGCATCCGCTTCGGTCTTGTAGAAATTATTGGGAGAAATGAAATCGTATACTTTTTCTGTCAGTGCTTTTTTGCAGGAAGTTGCTGTAATGATCCCTGCCATCAGTAAAGCCTGTATCGTGAATATTTTTTTCATACCGGTTTATTTTGAAAGAACAGGAATTGATTTAGAAACTGGCCTGGATGCCGAAATTGAAGGTCTTCGAGTTGGGATAAGCGCTCAGGTCAACGCCACGGAGAGCAGGGTTCTCACCAAAGCCGTTGATATCCGGGTCAAATCCTTTGTAATCGGTGATAGTGAGAAGGTTGGTACCGCTGAGGTATATGCGAAGCCTTTCCAGGTACTTCTTGTTCTTGAAAGGAACGGTATATCCCAGCACAACGTTCCGCAGGCGAATGAATGTACCGTTTTCCAGGAATCGTTTGGTGATATACATGGGGCGGCCCTCCGTTTTCCAGGCTTTGGGATAGGTGGCATATTCCCAGTTCTCCGGCGTCCAACGGTTATCCCAGGCCTCTTGTGTGATATTGTTGTAAGTGCCCACATCATTGAAGAGACGGTAGTTGAGGTTCACGATATCACCGCCGTAACGGCCATTCACGAATATATTGAGATCGAAATCCCGATATGTGAAATTGGTATTGATACCATAGGTGAATTTAGGGTTCACATCACCGATCAGCATGCGGTCCTTATCATCGATGATACCATCATGGTTGAGGTCTGCATAGCGGATCTCCCCGATGGTCTTTTTGATGAAGGCCGGTGTCTGTCCTGCCTTTACGGGATCGGCATATACCTCGGCCTCATTACGATAGATGCCATTCTCCACCCAACTGTACAAAGCGCCGATGGGAAGGCCTACACGCTGAATGAAAGGCGCATTCTGTGCACGGTAATCGAGAGCAGCAGCGAATTGTTCCTTTACATCATCGCCCAGGCTCAGGATCTTATTCTTGTTGAATGAGATATTGCCACCGATGGACCAACTGAATTGCTTGTTACTGACCGGTGTGGCATTGATCGCGAATTCGAATCCTTTGTTCTGCACACTTCCTGAGTTCACGAGCTTCTGCGTAAATCCGTTACTGCCTGGGATGGTGATGAACTGCAGGAGATCATTGGTCTCTTTGTGATAATAATCCGCCGTGAAAGTGATGCGGTTATTGAGGAAGGCCGCATCGATCCCCACATTGTATTGATCGGTGGTTTCCCATTTGAGGTTGTCGTTACCCGGGCCGGCATATACATCTTCCCCAAAGCCAGAGGCCAGGTCGCCATTCCAGCTATAATTGTAAGGCCTGAGCTTGGCCAGCGACTGATAGGAGTTGATGGCCTGATTTCCTGTTTTCCCGTAACCGAGCCGGAATTTGAATTCATTGATGAAACCGAATTGCTTCATGAATGGCTCCTGCGTAAGGTTCCAGCCCAAGGCAGCGGATGGGAAGAAAGCCCATTTGTTATTCTTCGCAAACTTGCTGGATCCATCTGCACGGAAAGAAGCCGTGAGCATATACCGGTTCTTGTAATTATAGTTCAACCTGCCAAGACCGGAAGCCAGCGCACTGGCCCCTCTGCCAGATACGGCCGGATCTGCATTCTGGCCGGCCAGCAGGTTATTGTCTTCCAACAGATCGTTGATGAAATTGGTGGCGCGGTTGTTCACGAATTTGTAATTGCTCTTCTCAAACACGAAACCACCGGTAGCGCTCAGCGAATGATCTCCGAAATTGGTAAGGTACGAGAGGATGCTTTCCAGTACCAGTGAGTTCCAGTCGTTATTCGCTACAAATGCAATTCCTTTTTTATCTTTTCCTTCCTGCACCGTACGGGGGATATAGGAACCCCTGTGCGCCGTGTAAATATTGTACCCGATATTTTGGCGGAACTTCAAACCCTTGATCAGCGTAGCTTCCAGGTAAGATGAGCTGTTGAAGGTCTGGCTCTTCACTTCATCCTTCAGCGTGGTGGCATAGATATAAGGGTTGGTGATGAGATCGGATTGAGAGAAGCCGGCATTGAGCGTATCATAAAGGCCCAGGGTCGGGTTATAAGTGAGGGCGCTCCTGGTAACGCCTTCCGCATGTGCATTATCGGTAGTATTGGTCTTCACCATATTGTTCACTTCCTGTCCGTAGGTGAGATAAGTACCCACCGTGAGCCAGTTCTTTAGGTTGCGGTTCAGGTTGGCGCGTATGCCATAGCGTTGGTATTTCGACCCTACTATCACCCCTTGCTGATCTACATAGTTGAAGCTAAGGAGATGGTTGCCGACATCGCCACCGCCGGAGATGGACAAGGTATGGTTCTGGGTGATGGCATTGCGGAAGAGGATATCCTGCCAGTCGTTATTATGCCCGATATATTCTTCAGGTGTTTTCGATTTATAGTATTTGCCGGAGCGTACGTCAAATTTCATACTGCCATCGTATGGGATCTCCATGGTAGTACCATCGTAGATATTGGCGTTGCGGGCCGCTTCGTTGGCCATAAGGGCGTATTCATAAGCGTTCAGCACATCTATCTTTTTGATCACGCTGCTGAGGCCCACATTGCTGATCAGTTCCACTTTATCCATTCCTTTTTTCCCTTTTTTGGTGGTGATCAGGATAACGCCATTGGCGCCGCGCGATCCGTAGATGGCGGTGGCGGACGCATCTTTCAATACTTCGATGGATTCGATATCTGCGGGGTTGATGAAGCCCAGCGAGTTCATGGTCTGCTTGCTGTTGCCGCCATCGGAGGCAGGTGTATTGCCGCTATTGCTGGTGCCATAAGGGATACCATCGATCACGTAGAGAGGCGATGTGCCGCTGAGGAAGGAGTTGGTGCCCCGTATCTGGATAGCAAGACCAGCACCGGGTGCGCCATCGTTACTACTCACTACCACTCCGGCTGCACGTCCCTGTAAGGCCGATACCATATCCGTAGGCGCAGCTTTTGCGATATCCGCCCCCCGGATACTGGCCACAGAGCCTGTTACATCGCGGCGGCGCATGGTGCCATACCCTACCACTATCACATCTGCCATACTCTCTTTACTTTTCATGGTAAGGTCGAAACTATTACTGTTGCCGATGACGAGGGTTTGGGTTTCCATCCCCACATAGGAAACTTCCAGTTTTTTGGCTTTGTCGGAAATACGAAGGGTGAAAGTGCCGAAGCTGGTGGTGACGGTCACTTCGGTAGGCGATTCCACCACTTTGATGGTGACATTGGCAAGTGGGTTGCCTTTTTCGTCAACCACCTTTCCGGTGATGGTCCTTACCTGGGCAAAGGCTGGTAACAAGGTGCCCAGGCATAACAGGGTCATGAGCACCCTGATGGTAAAATGCTTTCTCATACAGCAAGATTGTTTGTAACAAATTTATCCTGCCAATTAATGCTTTGGTAGTACTATTTTATCTTTCTTTCGTACTTTTTAAAGATGGCGCCACCGCTGACAGTCCCTATATCCACCGAAAGTATTGACAGTATTGAATTTCACAGAAAAATGCAACCGATTTAATTAATGATATTTTATTTACCTTTCTTTGTATAAATTTACCTGCAAATCATACTGAATCTGTATGCAGACTGCCACTAACCGAAAGACCATCCTCCGTGAGATCACGCCACTGACGCAGCACGATTGCTTCACTTTGTTCTCCCGTGTTAAGTCGGCCTTTGATTTCCCCCTTCATTGCCATGAAGAATTTGAATTGAATTTCATCCGCAATGCCAAAAGTGCACAACGCGTGATCGGCGATCATATGGAAGAGATCGATGACATAGAACTGGTGCTGGTAGGGCCCAACCTGCAACATGCCTGGTTTACGCATAAGTGTAACAGTAAGGCCATCGAGGAAGTGACCATTCAATTCCACCGCGATCTCTTCGATGAAAAATTCCTTCGCCGCAACCAGCTCAGTTTTATCAGGACCATGTTCGAAAAATCCGTACGCGGGATACTGTTCAGTAAGGATACGGCACTGGCCCTCGCTCCACGCATCATGGAGCTGAACCAGCAACATGGCTTCGATTCGGTACTGGAACTGATGAGCATTATGCACGACCTCAGTATCAGCCGCAATCAGCGTTTCCTCTCGGACGCCACTTTCAACAGCACGGAAAAATACACTTACAATAGCCGCCGTATCGAAAGCACATTCGAATATATGAACCAGCATTTCCAAAATGTGATCACCCTTGCAGATGTGGCCAGGTTGGCCAATATGAGCGAAGTGAGCTTCAGCCGCTTCTTCAAACAACGCACCGGCAATACTTTCATAGACAGCCTTACGGAGATCCGTCTCGGACATGCCTCCCGCATGTTGATAGACACTACCCACTCCGTGAGCGAGATCGCCTACCGATGCGGCTTCAACAATATGAGCAATTTCAATCGTATCTTCAGAAAGAAAAAAGGATGTACGCCTAAGGAGTTCCGCGAAAGTTTTTCCGGAAGAAGGATCTTCATCTGATAGCATCCTGTAGTTAAACACCTTAATGAAATACCATGAAACGTATTTTTATCCCCCTATGCATGATGCTGGCGATCGCCTGCCAGGACGGATCGGCACCCGATCCTTCAGCAAAGAAAAACGATACAACGGCCACTGCCCCTGACACAACCGCCAAAGCCGAAAGTCCCGCCAGGTTTGAAGGCCCTGTGATCAGTGAGCGCATCGACGGACCGGCCAATATCCGTAATTCAATAAATGGAAAAGTGATATTCAGCCTGGAGGACAATGTAGCGGTCACCGCCCGCGAGCCTCAACAGGGATGGCTGGAAATTGGCGTCGCGTTCGATCTCGCCCCCTCAGGATCTGATGCCAAAACGATACAGAAAGGAACTACGCTGATGCGTAACGGTAAGCCGATCGGGCAAGTAAAGAAAGATGTACCCGTCTACGAAGTGATCACCGGCGAAGGGAACAGCAAACTAGGTGTATTGAACGGATTCACCTCTCAAGGAAATATCCAACCGGCAACCATACTCGAAAACGCTTTCGCTGAGCTGGTAAAAGATAAGCCTACCCTCCTGCTCGCGGATATGAAGCCATTCCTCGATAGCTATAAATTTGAGGACTTCAATGGACTGGCATCCGGCAACCAGGGCTATGTTTTCTATGAAAGTGGAATTCTGGAC
>JAGIAP010000149.1 GCA_017744805.1 Chitinophagaceae bacterium
GCGTGGTAGTGTCCGATGCGGCGGCAAAGAACAGCGCGCCCGGCACTTTCGTATTGCAGAATGTGATGGAAACGCCCAATGATTTTGGTGACCTGGTCAGGGGGATCGTGATCGATATGGGAGCTGCTGCCGCTGTTCCTTATATGCCCGGTGATTCACTGGTAGTGAATATCGATGGCGCTAAACTGGAAAAAGTGAATGGGCGCTTGTCCATTACCGGTATCCAGGCCGGCAAGATCACCAAAGCGGGCAGCAATGCGGCGGTGATCGTCCGTTCCGTTACCCTGGCCATGATCGCAAATGATTTTGAAGCCTACGAATCGACAGTAGTGAGCGTGCATGCCAATGTGAAGGATCATGCTGCAGGTGTAAATTATAGTGGTCAGCATCCGCTCTTCGATAATTCGGGTGTTGAAATGACCTTGCAAACCAAGCCAGAAGCTGATTTTGCCAGTGAAGAAGTGGCTGTGAATGCAAACTTCACCGGTATCGTCACCAATGAAGGCGATAAGAAAGGCATCGCCCTCAGGTCTGCAGCCGATATCAAATACAAGAGTGGCGCCTTGTATTCCGGTTTCCCTGAAAGTTTCGAGTTCCCGGATTTCTCCGTGAAGAGCTCTTACAATATGACCGCCACCAATAATGATGTGGACCTGTCTACCGGTAACTGGAAATTGTTGCAGGCGATCCTGGGCAATACCATCATCCGCGATAAATTCAATTTCCCCGGAAAGCAATGCGTGCGCATGCAGCAGAACCTCAGCACCGATGGACTGGTGCAAATGAATTTCGACCTTACTGAAGGCGCTTCCAAAGTGACCCTCTTCTATGGCAAATATTACACTGACCCTGCCTCTACTTTCAAACTGGAATACTCCACCAATGGAGGTACCAGTTGGACGCAGGCAGGTGCAGATGTGAAGGATATGCCGGTTGAAGGATCCAAACAAGCCACCTTCGAAGTGAATATCGCCGGTAATGTGCGCTTCCGCGTGAGGAAGATGGGATTGGGAACTTCAACCGCCACCAAGCCAAACGGTCGCCTTTGTATAGAAGATATTGCTATCTATAAAGCACTTTAAATTCGTTGACGCTACGGAACGGTAAGATGGGGATCGCTTTTTGTAAAAGTTTCCTATCTTACCGCTTCTCGCTTTAAACCGCAGAACACCACAATAATGAAACGCAGGAAATTCATTCAGCAGGCAGGCTTACTGGCAGGCGGATTGGTAATGGCAAAATGGGTAACGGCCAACAATTCCCTGGCTGCGGATAAAAAGATCAAAGGCATTGTAAGATCAGGTAAAAAAGGATTGGCCGGTGTAGTAGTGAGCGATGGTTACAGTGTGGTACAAACGAATAGTGCCGGCAAATACGAAATGGAGCTGCATCCCAATGCAGTGGCCGTGTTTGTTTCCACACCAGCGGGTTATGCATTTCCCCAGGAAAAGAATATTGCCCGCCATTACCGTATGGTAACCGATATCAATACCCGAAAAGACGTGGAATTCAACCTGGAGCAACTCGGCAGGGATGACAATGAGCATCAGTTCATCATCTGGGCAGACCCGCAGGTGAAAACGAAGAAAGATGTGGAGAAGATGATGGCGCAATCCGTGCCCGATGTGCAGCAATGGGTGAAGGCCGCCAGCGCCGGCGCATTGATCCATGGCATCACCGTAGGGGATATAGTTTGGGACAATCATGCGCTCTTTGCGGATTACGATACGGCAGTAGGAGAGATGGGCATTCCATTTTTCCAGTGCATCGGCAACCACGATATGGATTATAACCAGGGGGGCGACGAAGAATCTGACAATACCTTCCAGCAACTCTATGGCCCTACCTATTATTCCTTCAACCGTGGAAAAGCGCATTATGTGGTGCTGGACGATGTACGGTACCTGGGCAAGGACAGGACCTATGATGGTTTCATTTCACAGAACCAGCTCGACTGGTTGGCGAAGGATCTGCAATTCGTTCCCAGGGATCATCTGGTGGTCATCAACGTGCATATCCCCATTCACAATGATGTAAAGAACAATCTCGAGTTCTATGAATTATTGAAAGGCCGCGACAATGTACATATCATGAGCGGCCATACCCATTATCACCGTAATGTGATCATCGGGAATATCTTTGAACATAACCATGGCACCGTATGTGGCGCCTGGTGGACAGGCCCCATTTGCGGCGATGGTACTCCCTGCGGATACGGCGTGTACCAGGTGAAGGGAACAGAACTGACCTGGCAATACAAAGCCACCGGGCAGCACACTAAATTTCAATTGAGCGCTACCGTTAGTGAGAAGGAGAATGCCAGGGAAGTGATCGTGAACGTATGGAACTATGATCCCAAATGGAAAGTAGTGGCTATCGCAGATGATGGCAGTACGCTCAAAGCGGAGAAGTTCAAAGGCATGGACCCTGTAGCCGTAGCGCTGTATGAAGGTCCCAATCTGCCCAACCCGCGCGGCTTTGCCGAGCCCAAGAAAACAGATCACCTGTTCAGGGTGAAATTGCCCGCTTCCGTGAAACAAGTGAAAGTGGTGGCAACCGACCGCTTTGGTCAGCAATATGAAACAACTGTGACAGCATAGAAAATGTAATAAAGTCAACATACCAAAATAAACGCTACGATATGCAGCCATACATTCTCGCTCTTGATCAGGGTACAACCAGCTCCCGCGCTATCATTTTCGATCAGAAGGGAGGCATTGTAAGCCTTGCGCAAAAAGAATTCCAGCAGATCTTCCCCCAGCCCGGTTGGGTGGAGCACAACCCCATCGATATCTGGAGCACCCAGGTGGCGGTGGCGGCAGAAGCCATTGTGAAAGCAGGGCTCAGCAGTAAGGAAATTGCGGCCATCGGTATCACCAATCAACGGGAGACCACTATCGTGTGGGATCGAAAAACGGGTGAGCCGGTCCACAATGCCATCGTGTGGCAGGATCGCCGTACAGCGGCATTCTGTGATCAGTTGCGAGCGCAGGGACATGCAGACAAGATCCAGCAGAAGACCGGCCTGATCGTTGACGCCTATTTTTCTGCAACCAAAGTAAAGTGGATCCTCGATAATGTAAAAGGCGCCCGTGAGCGAGCCAATGCCGGTGAACTGGCATTCGGAACGGTAGATAGCTGGCTGATCTGGAACCTCACTTCAGGAAAAGTGCATGCCACGGATGTGACCAACGCTTCCCGCACCATGCTCTACAATATCCATACCCTGCAATGGGATGAAGAGCTGTTGACACTGCTGGATGTGCCAGCCTCCATGTTGCCCGAAGTGAAGAGCTCCAGCGAGGTGTTCGGCAATACCGCTACCCAGTTGTTCTCTGCCGATCTGCCGATTGCAGGAGTGGCGGGCGATCAGCAGGCTGCACTCTTCGGGCAGATGTGTACTAAGAAGGGAATGGTGAAGAATACCTATGGCACCGGATGTTTCATGCTGATGAATATCGGGAACCAACCCATCGTTTCCCGCAATAACCTGGTGACCACCATCGCCTGGAAGATCGGTAACGAGGTGCTATATGCGCTGGAAGGCTCCATCTTTATCGGCGGCGCGGTGGTGCAATGGTTACGCGATGGACTGGGCATTATCCGCTCGTCAGGTGATGTGGAAGAGCTGGCGCAGAAAGTGACCGATACCGGTGGCGTTTACCTGGTGCCTGCCTTTGCAGGGCTGGGCGCTCCTCACTGGAATCAATATGCGCGCGGCACTATGGTGGGCATCACGCGGGGAACGGAAGCGGCGCATATTGCGCGTGCGGCCCTTGAAAGTATCGCCTATCAAACCATGGATGTGCTCAAAGCGATGGAAGCCGATGCAGGCCTTCCCATTGCCGAGCTGCGCGTGGATGGCGGTGCCACTGCCAATAACCTGCTGATGCAGATCCAGGCCAATGTGCTCAACGCCACCGTGGTAAGGCCCGAGATCACCGAAGTGACGGCCATCGGGGCGGCCTACCTGGCAGGGCTGGCCGTAGGCGTTTGGAAGAGCACGGATGAGATACAGCAACAATGGAAGATCAACCGCAGTTTCAAAGCAGATAGCAGCATCGATACCAGTACCATGATCAAAGGATGGCAACGCGCCGTCAAAGCTGCCAAAGCATGGGCTGAGGAATAGCGCGTTCGTTCATCTATCAATATTTCATTTCCAAAACTGAACCTTCTTATGACAGCATTTACAGCAGAGATCATTGGCACAGCTATGCTCATACTATTAGGTAATGG
The DNA here is from genome assembly GCA_017744805.1 of Chitinophagaceae bacterium. Lineage (GTDB taxonomy): Bacteria > Bacteroidota > Bacteroidia > Chitinophagales > Chitinophagaceae > Pseudobacter. Next base: position 4,240 of record JAGIAP010000149.1, read on the forward strand.
GGTTGTAGCTAATGTGGTACTCAATAAAACAAAAGGGAACGGAGGTGGCTGGATCGTGATCACTACCGCATGGGCGCTTGCCGTATATATTGGAGTGGTGATCAGTGGGCCCATCAGTGGCGCTCACCTGAACCCGGCCGTAACGCTGGGCCTGGCCTATGCCGGTAAATTCTCCTGGCACCTGGTGCCTCAATATATGTTGGCGCAGATACTGGGAGCCATGTTGGGTGCCTTCTTTGTATGGTTATTCTACAAAGATCATTACAAGGAAACACCCGATGCCGGTGCCAAGCAGGCTACCTTCTGCACGGCTCCTGCCATCAGGAATAATGTCAGCAACCTGATCAGCGAGATCATCGGCACTTTTGTGCTGGTGTTCACCATATTTTATTTCACTGATCCTTCCTTTGGAGGAAAGGATGCCACTCCGGTAACTACCATCGGCATGGGCTCCATCGGCGCATTGCCTGTGGCCTTCCTGGTTTGGGTGATCGGCCTGAGCCTCGGCGGCACTACTGGTTATGCCATCAATCCTGTGCGTGACCTGGGCCCCCGCATTATGCATGCGATATTGCCGATACCCGGCAAAGGCAGTAGTGGCTGGAGTTATGCCTGGATCCCTGTGATCGGCCCCTTTGTGGGAGCGCTGGCGGCTGCCGGATTGTACATCATCTTAAAATAAGCTCAAAATACTATGAAACTGATCCTTCCCCTCCTTGCAGTTGGCTGCCTGGCCGCTTGCAGTACTACCGGGCAAACCGCCCGCGGCATGAAAGGCTATCCGAAATTCTTCAAAGAAGGCCACCGCGGCACAAGAGGACTGATGCCGGAGAATACTATCCCCGCCATGATCAAGGGGCTGGAAGTGGGCGCCAGCTTCATTGAAGTGGATGTGTATCTCACCAAAGACGGGCAAGTACTGATAGCGCATGACCCCTTCATCAATACCGCCATATCCACTTTGCCTGATGGCAGCAGTGTGGTATCGAAGGATAGCGCCAAAATGTATACCTGGCATCAGATGAACTATGCTGATATCCGCAGGATCGATGTAGGAGCCAAAGGCAATCCTGCATTTCCCCGCCAGGCGAAGCTGCCCACCTATATGCCCCTGTTGGGAGAGTTGATAGATTCAGTGGAGGCCTATACGAAATTGCACAAAATGAAGCCCGCCATTTACAATATCGAGATCAAGAGCAATCCTAAAATGGATGGCGTATATCAGCCGGCCGATTCCTCTTTATTGGTAAAAGCGCTGATGGATGTGGTTAAGTCGAAAAAGATCGGCAATCGCTTCTATCTCCAATCCTTCGATGTGCGGCCATTGCAGGCTGCGCGCCGGTTATACCCGAATGTGGCCATTGGCTTCCTCACGGGAGATGCAAAGAGATCTGTTGCCGATAACCTGAAAGAACTGGGCTTCAAGCCGGATGTCTATAGCCCGGCCTATCAACTGGTGAAGCAGGAAACGGTGGAGACCTGCCGGAAAGAAGGTATGAAGCTGGTCCCATGGACTGTGAACACAGCAGAAGAGATAGAGAAGCTGGTGAAGTTGGGAGTGGATGGTATCATTACCGATTACCCGGATCTGCTCAGCAAATATTAGACGAAGTCAGTTTATTACGACAGCGGTCTTGTAAAACCATTGTGTTTTGCGGGGCCGCTGTCTTATTTATCCGTACTTCTACTTTTTTTCTTACTATTAATTTTCTTTATTTTTGATGCATGATCAGTAAATCCCCGTCACTGATCTGTCGATAATAGCTTCTGATAAGTCTGCACATTTTTGATTCTCACACCCTGATCCCTGTTAACAGTTGTATCCGTTTGCACATTACCCATCCAAAAGCTCTGGTTAAATAGCATCGATAGCAATTATTAACCTTTTTTAAAACAATCCTGCTTATGATTCAAGTCTACAAGCGTGGGTTAGCTTTTGTATTGCTGTTACTGTTCTCCGGAATATGCTCCGCTCAATCGGTCACACCTGCTACCTTCAATATAGCGGGTGGGTTCTATCAAAATGCCGATTCATATTACCAGTTTGAATGGAGCCTGGGAGAACTATCATTGATCAGCGATTTCGCAAAGCCTGACAGTTCGCTGGTGATGACACATGGCGTACTGCAACCCTGTACAGACAAAGTGGGCAAATCCCCGCTCCTCGTCTATTTCGAGATAGGCGATTACAAACTCTTTCCCAATCCAACGAAGGGACAATTTGAAGTGGATTTCTTTATCCGGCAGACGGGCCGGATGGAGATCAATCTCACCGACGCTTCGGGCAAGATCCTGGAGAGCCGGACCTATGCCTATGATGGCTGTTGCCGCATAGAGCATTTCGATCTCACACCTTATCAGAATGGTGTGTATTTCGTAATAGCCACACTGTACCCGGATTTCAGGCGATCCGATTTCCAGAATATCGTTCGAAGGAGCGGATTCAGGGTGGTCAAGAGTGCCAATCGTTTTTAATCAATCGCATTACTACTCCGGTAATGCCGAACCATCTTCATGATTGTTCAATAACCTATCAACAAAGCAACAACTATGAGACAAATTTTACTGGCAATAACAGCTCTGTTCCTGATAGCGACAAGCGGTTTTGCTCAAGCTCCCGGCCTCATCAATTACCAGGGTGTAGCCAGGAACGCAGTTGGCAATGTACTTGCCAATACCAAGATCACCTTACGTTTATCAATACACGATAATTCGGCAGCCGGCCCGGTGGTATACACAGAGACCAGGGCTTTGACCACCAATTCACTTGGCCTCTTCAATGTGCAGATGGGAAGTGCGGGGGCCACCAATGTGAGCGGCACTATCCTGGGAGTGAACTGGGCAACAGGCACAAAATATATCCAGGTGGAAATAGATCCTGCGGGAGGAGCTGCCTTCACTTCTATCGGTTCTGCGCAGTTGGCATCTGTTCCTTATGCATTGACTGCCGGAAGTAGTTCACCTGTAGGCCCTGCTGGTGGAAGCCTTGCTGGGACCTATCCCAATCCTTCCATCGCAGCCAATGCCATCGGTACTGCCGAGCTGGCCAGTAGTGCCGTTACCGGCACAAAGATCGCTGATGGTGTTATCAGCACCACCAAGCTGGCCGATGGAAGTGTGATCACCATCAAGCTCGCTGATGGCGCAGTAACCACTCCCAAACTGGTGGACGCTTCCGTTACTACGCCCAAGATCGCTGATGCATCGGTGACACAGGCTAAACTGGCGCCAGGCATCGTACTGCCTCCAGGCGGACCGGCCGGCGGAGGTTTGACTGGTACTTATCCCAATCCCACCATCGCCGCCAATGCCGTAGGTACGGCAGCGCTCATGGATGGCGCAGTGAGCACGGCTAAGATCCAGGACGGTGCTGTGATCACTGCAAAAATTGCGGATGCAGCCGTGAACTCCAATAAACTACTGGATGGATCGGTCACCACCACCAAGATCGTCGATAATGCAGTTACGCTGGCAAAGCTGGCGCCCGGCATCATCCCTACCAGCTTGCCGCCCAATGGCCCGGCAGGCGGGGATTTGAGCGGAACCTATCCCAATCCCGTGGTAGCACAATTACAGGGAAGACCGGTGAGCAATGTAGCGCCATTGGCGGGCCAGTTCCTGCATTGGGATGGTGTAAGTTGGTCGCCCGCTGCAGTGGGTGGCGGAGGATTAACGCTGCCATATGTAACGGTCGAGAACAATGCAGCCACTTTATTCTCTATCACCAATGATGGAGATGGAACTTCAGTGGAAGGCATCAACAATACCACCTCAGCAAACGTGGCAGCCCTGAGAGGTATCATCAATAGTACTTCTCCCGGTGGTTTCTCTTCCGCTGTACGTGGTATCAATAATGGTTCCGGCGGATTGGGCATCGGAGTGTATGGCAGTCAAGCCGGTAGCGGCTGGGGCGTGTATGGTGCAACGCCCAATGGTTTGGGTGTTTACGGAAATGCCAGCGCCAATGGTTTTGGTGTATATGCGAACAGCAATACAGGTACGGGTTTGCAGGCAACCAGTAACAATGGTATCCCTGCCAATATATCCATCTTCAATAATGCCAATAATAACAGTGCCCTGGTGGTTAATACGGTAGGTAATGGTACCGTGGTGAATGTGTCCACTACAGGGAATGGTGCAGGTGTGCGCTCTTCTACCCTGGCTGGTTTCGGTGTGCATGGTATTACTTCCCAGGTGAGCTCCGCCGGTGTTGTAGGTGATAATAATGGGGGTGGGGAAGCTGTGGTTGGACGCACTACCTCCGATATTGCTGGTTCGGTGGTTGGAAGGAACGATGGTGGAGGTTATGGTGTGAGAGGTTTTATCGCCACCAATAATTCGGGTACCGGTATCGGTGTATATGGTCAGGTGGGTCTTGGTGGAAGTACCGGAAGGGCCGGCCGATTCGAAAATTTCAATAACACCAATACTGCCGGGAACACACTGGAAGTAGAGACTAACGGAAATGGTAATATCCCTGACAATACACAGGGTAATGCCGCTTCCTTCCTCGTTGCCAATAACAATAGTGTAGCCGCTGCCGTTAGGGGCGAGGTGCAAACGATCTTTGGGAACTTCGGTGCAGCAGGCATCTTTGGTGTATCATCAGGAACCGGAGGCTTTGCCGGTTTGTTCCATTCTTCCAATCCGGCAGGGAACGGACCTGCACTGGTATCCATACAGGATGGTAATGGCAATGCGATCACTGCCAATGCCTCCAAAGATGGTAATGCCGTGGAGGCCAATATCGACGGAGCTGGTAATGCGCTCTATGCCTGGGTGCCTAGTTTTGCAACAGGCCGTGCCGGCCGCTTCGAGATCTTCAATGAAGGCAATACAAGTGATGTGATCACTGTAAAAACGGTAGGCAATGGCATAGCAGGGAATTTTATGGTGGACAAGGTGACGGGTACATCTGCTGCTGTGAGAGGAGAAGTGAATTCCCAGTTCGCCAATTTCGGTACTGCGGGCATCTGGGGTGTCAGTTCCGGAACAGGTGGCTATGCAGGGCTCTTCCATGCCTCCAACCCGGCAGGCAACGGGCCGGCTCTTATTGCCATTGCCGATGGTAATGGAAATGGTATCACTGCCAATGCCAGTAATGGTGGCGATGGTGTAGAAACCACCGCTGACGGGAACGGCAATGCGCTCTTTGCCTGGGTGCCTAATTTCGGCAATGGCCGTGCTGGCAGATTCGTGAATTTCAATACCGGAAATACAAATCCTGTGCTCACTGTTGAGCAACATAGCAATGGCAGCATCGCCGTATTCAAAGCCGGAAATCCAGGTACAGTGAATGTGGCCAGGATCAACTCTGCTGGTCGCGGGTTCTTCAATGGCGGCACCCAGAACAGCGGCGCCGACGTGGCGGAATCTTTCAGTGTAACAGGGCATATCAACCAGTATGAGCCTGGTGATGTACTGGTGATCAGTACCGATGCAGATCGTACCGTTGAAAAATCTGCCACACCTTATTCCACCCTGGTGGCAGGCGTGTATGCCACAAAGCCCGGCGTACTGCTGACTGAAAGCCATATCGATGATGATCTTTCTGCTGAAGTACCCATGGGCGTGATAGGTGTGATCCCCACCAAGGTCTGTATGGAAGGCGGCGCCATCAAAAGGGGCGACTTCATCGTTACCTCTTCCACCCCTGGTGTGGCCATGAAAGGCGATCCTGAAAAAGTGAAACTGGGCCAGGTGATCGGAAAAGCATTGCAGGACTTCAATGGAACAGGCATTGTGAAGATCAAGGTTTTGGTAAGTATTAAATAATTTTACAAACAGATCATATGAATATGAAAAGGAATAAAAGATTTATCATTTGTTTGATCACGGTATTATGTGGTGCTACTGCTATGGCGCAGGAGCAGCAGGAATACAATACCAATCAGCGTATTTCGGATCAGTTGAAGAATGGCACTGCCCCGGGGTATAAGTTCGGGCCACAGACTAAGGCCAGGAAGATGGATCGTCAACCTACGGAAGCGGAAAAGTCTACCACGCTGAGCGCTCAGCTCAGGAGTGGAGGTTTGCAGGGCGCCAATATTGCCAGAGGTGGCGGAAGTGCTGTAAACAGGACCACTACCAATGCAAAACGTTCCGCAGCCGGTGCCCAATTGCCTAGTGATCAAAAACCTGTTGCCGAGATCAAGACCAACACAACACCGGGCATTAAAGAACCTACGCAGGGCAATGTATCCCAACCGGATCTGAAAATGGTGGTGCCCAAAGCAGAAAAGAAAACAGTGCCAGCTACAGGCGCTACACCCAGATCGGGCACAGCACCTGAAGGCAAAAAACAGGTACGACAATAATGAATAATGAATACGGAAGTTATCATAAAAGGCTTTCTATGTCTATTGCTCTTCTTCTTTTGCTGAAGAAGATAGCATAGAAGCGGCTGGTGATAACGGATAGAACAGATCCGCAGGGCGAAGTGCATCATAACCTGAATGCATATTCGCTCTGCGGATCTTTTTTAGTAGCCTACCGTAAATCTTTTCCGGGAGAATTTGGGGGCTTCCACTTCATCCATGATCGCTACACAGAGATCTTCCACACTGATGATACTATGGTGTTGATCGTTGAACACGGGTTGATCCAGGCCAGTCCTGTATTTGCCGGTACGGCCTGTCTTTACGGTCGGGTTCATTTCGATGGCCGGGCTGATCAATGTCCAATCGATATCGTTTTCTTTTTTCAACTGATCCAGGAAATCGCGGGCAGCGGAGGCCCCTCCTTTGAAGGCTGCAGGGAATTCAGGGCTGTCAACCAGTTGGTGGCCAGGTTTGATCTCCAGGCTGCCGGCGCCACCCACCACCAGCAAGCGGTTCACACCGGCCTCCCTGGTGGCCTGCAGTATCGCGTTGGCGCCTTTCATATAATCTGGGTAGATATTGGGGTTGGTCCAACCGGAATTATAGGCGCTTACTACAATATCGCTACCCGCCACCAGTGATGCGAGCGCGGCTGCATCCATCACATCACACGCTTTGACGGTGAGATGGGGATGGTGCAACTTGATCTTTTCAGTGTTACGAACGATGGCCGTTACCTTATGACCGCGGTCCAATGCTTCCTGTAACAGATGACTGCCAACAAAACCTGATGCGCCAATGAGGGTTAGTTTCATATTCTTTTTTTAAGTGTTTGAAAATAGCCGGACCAGGCAGGGTTGTAAGGAAGGAGTGATAAAGTTGAGGAATTTTCCGGGAAAGATGGTGGATTTTTTTCGGGAGAGGGAGAAGCGGAAATGGCTGAGGGCCATTCCCGATCCTCCCCAATAGTTTTAGCTGAACAGGAACTGGATATCCTCTTCCGTCAGGGCTTTCACGAAGCCTTCATCCTCGGATACCAGGTCTTCGGCCAATTGTTTCTTGCGTTGTTGCAGTTGAATGATCTTCTCTTCGATAGTGTCTTTACAGATCATCTTGTATGCGAAGATATTCTTCGTTTGCCCGATACGGTGAGTACGGTCGATGGCCTGTTGCTGCACGGCGGTATTCCACCAGGGGTCTACCAGAAATACATAGCTGGCGGCGGTGAGGTTGAGGCCTGCGTTACCTGCCTTCAGGCTGATGAGGAATACATTGGTGGTATTGCTTTCCTGTTGGAAGGCTTCCACCATTTCCGCTCTTTTGGCGGGCGGGGTGGAGCCGTCGAAATGGAAGAAGTCGATCCCCTTTTCGCGGCAGGCTTCGGCCAGCAGGTCAAGCATGCTGGTGAACTGTGAGAACACGAGCACTTTCTGGTCTTTGAGGTTATTGCCAAGCTCGTCCATGAGCATCTCCGTTTTCACGGCATCCGTGCAGGTGCGGTCTTCCGATGGCAGGAGCATGGGGGAGTTACAGAGTTGGCGCAGTTTCAGCATGCCCTGCAATACGGCGAGCTTGCTCTTGTTGAGGCCCTCGCTTTTGATATTGAGGAAGAGGCTGCTCCGGATATTGTCGCGGATACTATCATACAGCGCCTTCTGCGCCGTGCCCATTTCGCACCACATCACGATCTCCGTTTTATCCGGGAGGTCTTTCGCCACCTGCGATTTGGTCCTGCGCAGGATGAAGGGGGCGGTGAGCTTACGCAGCCCTTCTATTTTCCCATCATCGCTGAACCGGTCGATGGGGTCTGCGTATTCGCGCTTGAAGAATTCGCGGCTGCCGAAGATACCCGGCAGGAGGAAATCCAGTTGCGCATACAGATCGAAAGTATTGTTCATTACCGGTGTACCGCTCAAAGCGATGCGGGAAGCGCATTGCAGCCTGGCCACCGCTTTGGTGATCTGTGCAGCAGGGTTCTTGATATTATGGCTTTCATCCAGTACCACCACACCGAATTGTTTGTTGGAAAGATGATCGATATCCGAACGGATGGTACCATAGCTGGTGATCACGATCTGTGATTTTGCATTTTGCAGGGCATTGATATCCCGGTCGATGCCATGATATACCCAGGTGCTGATATTGGGAGCGAATTTCAGTAATTCAGATTGCCAGTTGTAGATGAGGGAAGAAGGGGCAATGATGATATGCACGGCATCCGGGCTTACATGCAACTGGTGCGCGAGGAAGCAGATGGTCTGCAAGGTTTTACCGAGAGCCATATCA